>JBARIA010000032.1:0-28721 GCA_049799515.1 Candidatus Dormiibacterota bacterium
CCCTGACCTCGTGTCCAGCCTGCAGTAGCTGGGGCACCAGGTGGCTGCCGACAAAACCGGTGCCACCGACGACGGCTACCCGCAAGATCGGAAACCCGCTAGAACCGCAAGCTCAGGCGTGCTTGGCGGTACGACGGCGTGCGGTCGACTTGCCGGCCACCGCGGCCTTGAGGGCGGTCGAGGGATAAAAGCGCACCTTCTGAGAGGCGGGGACTCGAACCATCTCCTGGGTTTGGGGGTTGCGCCTCAGCCCGGCGGCAGTCTGGCGGACCTTCCAGCGGCCGAACCCGGCGACCGAGACTTCACCGCCGCCCTGGAGCTCCTTGCCGATGATTTGGAAGATCAGCTTTAGGGTGTCGTCGGCGAGCAGAAAACTGGAGAAAAATGGCTCTTGCTTGCCTTCTTCGTTCTCGAACTGGATACGGTTTTGCAGGTCTTTGGCCAATTCACGGCGATTCATGGATGAGCACCTCCTCGTGGACGAACTGAGACGGTCAAGGCGACGCAGGAATAGTAAGGAAATCGTGGGTGGTTTCGCTGTTTCGTAGCGGAGCGCGAGAACTTTCCCAGTCTTTCTCGAGCTTTCCTCCTTAGCGGAGCTGCGGCTTGCTTTATCGAACAGACGTTCGTACAATTTTAGAGAGCCCGGCTGGGCCTAGCCCTACCCGGATCCGGTCCAAAAATTCAAACGGGTGGTTTTCCAGTGTCCTCAGAGCTGGCCTGGCGGGAGCGAGGAGGACCTGGCAAACCGGAGGCGGGGGCGTTGGCGCTGGCGCTCTCCTCGCTCAACTTCCGCTACGGCCCAGGGGCGGTTCACACAGGAGCCCCACCTCTACTCCAGGGGCTGGCGACCGGAGTGGGCTCCCTGGACGACATCACCGGCTGCCAGGGCCTGCCTAGGGGTCGGATCAGCCGGCTGACCGGGATCTCGTCATCGGGGGCGTTTGAGCTCGGTTTGGCCCTGGCAGCGGTGGTGTCCCGGTCGGCAGCGGTAGCCATTGTCGACTTCACTTTGGGCCTGGATCCCGGTAACCTCGAGGCCTACGGGGGCGAGTTGGACAACTGTTGGCTGGTCAGACCAAGGCGCCCAGAGGAGGGATGGGCAGCCGCCCGGGCGCTGGCCAAGGCGGGAGTGGCCCTGTGCCTTTTGGTGGCTGGGGACTGGTCTCGGCTCACCCCGGCCGCCGCCCCGGCCGCCTTGTTGACGGCGCTCTCCGAGGGTGACGGTGCTGGTCTGGTGCTGGGGGGGAGGCTGATCCCAGCTTCCCTCAAAGAGAGGATCTGCCTGGAGCTGGAGTGCTGGCGGATCAATTGGGTTTTGGCTCATGGGGATGTCTGCGGACTCCGGCTGGGAGCCCAGGTCATCCGCAGTCACCTGGGAGCGCCCGGGAGCAGCTGCCGGCTGCAGCTCAACTTCCCCAGGCCCTATCAGCTTCGGGTTGGCCTGGAGGAGTTGGCTGAACCGTCCGAAGCTGAGGAATCGGCGGTGGAGCTGCTCCGGGTGGTGGGCAGGAGTGGCCGGTGAGCCGGCCGAACAGCCGGACCCGCCTCGCCTGTCTCACCTTCCCTCATCTCGCCCTGGTGCTGGCCTGGCGGGCCCACCCGGAACTCAAAGGAGAGCCGGTGCTGGTGGGGGGCCAGGGCCCAGGTGGCCGGCAGGTGGTGGTGGCGGCCTCGCCGGCGGCTTGGGCCAGGGGAGTGCGGCCCGGCCAGGAGTGGCGGCGGGCCGAGGTTCTCTACCCCTTGGCGGTCCGGCTCAACGCCGATCGGACCCAGGTGGCCGAGCTGCGGCGGCAGGCCAGACTGGCCCTGGCCGGCTGCAGTCCACTGATGGAGTGGGGAGATGACGCCAGCGCCTACCTTGATCTGGCTGGCAGCGACCCGCTCAGGCCAGAGGAGGGCGCCCGGGCAGCTCATTGCGGTCGGGCCCTGCAGGAGGTCCTGGGGGTCACCCCCAGTGTGGGGGTAGGGCCATCTCGCTTCTCGGCCTGGGCGGCGGCGCAGTTGGCGGCCCCGGGTCGGGTGCGCCTGGTGCCGGAGGGGAAGGCCACGGAATTCCTGGCCACCTGGCCGGTGAGCGCGCTGCCGATCCCCCCGGAGGTGGGGGATCGACTCATCCAGTTCGGCCTGCGCACCTGCGGCGACTGCGCCTCCATCACCCTGGTGGATCTGCAGCGGCAGTTCGGACCGGACGGGATTCTGATCCACCGGCTCTGCCGGGGGATGGACTCAGCCCGGATCGATCCCTGGCGGGAGCCGCCCCCCTGCGGAGTCCGCCGGGTCCTGGCTGGGGGAGTGGAGGACTCAGAGTCGCTTCGCTTCGGGGCCGCGGAACTGGCCAGAGGTCTGGCAGAGGAGCTCTCCTGGCAGGGGCGAGCGGCGGGTCGGATCCGACTCGTCCTGCGGGGAGAGGAGGAGCCCGAGCTGCCGTCCCCAGCTGACCAACAGGTCTGGTGGGGAGAGGTCGCGCCTCCCACTCCCCTGGCCACTGCCGATGAGCTGATGGGGCCATTACTCAGCCTCTTCGGCCGAGCCCGTCCCCTGACCCCGGTCGCGGTGGTGGAGCTCCAGGCCTTTGACCTGGTCGCTCCCCCGGTGAGCCAGGTTGGCCTTTGGCAGGGGCGGGCGGCGAACCGGGAGGTGGTCCAGCGGGCGGTGGACCGGCTCCACGACCGGTTCGGCACAGGCCTGGTCTGGCGGGTTGAGGTGCGGCCGGGACATCCCGGGGATGTCCCCGAGGAGCGGTTCGTCTGGAGCTCTAGATGAGTGCGGTCGAGGTCCGCACGGGGGGCACTCCGGAGAGCCCGATGGCGGTGGATTTCGGTCAAGGCTTAGTCGAGGTGACCGCGGTCGTGGAGCGGTGGCGGATCGAGGTTGGCTGGTGGCGGGTTTCCCCGGACTGGCCGGTTAAGCGGAACTACTGGCGGGTGCTGCTCCGAGACGGCAGCTGCCTTGATCTGCGCTTCGATCTGGCTTCTAGGCACTGGAGCCTGGAGCGGAGCTGGGGATGACCGTGCTTCTCATCTGATAGCGTGCCCACATGCCCGACGGCCCGGCCACGCCGGCTCAGCGTCCCCCCCAGAGTTCCCAACCGGGTGGACGAACGCCCATGAACTGGCGCTCGCTGCGCAGCTGGATGCCGCTGATCGTCATCCTGATCCTCAACGTTCTGATCGTCAACGTCTTCCTGGCCCCGTCGTCCCCCAAGTCGATCACCATTCCCTACAACGCCTTCGTGACCGATGTCGGCAACAACGACGTGGCCAGCATCACCACCAGTTCCGGCACCATCGAGGGCACCTTCCGCCACAAGACCGGTGCCTCGCCCACCGCCAAGGACAAGGCCAAATACTTCACCACCCAGGTACCGAGCTTCGCCGGGGCGGGCCTGGAATCCCTGCTCCAAAAGCACAAGGTCACGGTCAACGCCCAGTCCACCCTGACCCCGGTCTGGCTGGCGCTGCTGGAGAGCTTCGGACCTGCCCTGGTGTTCGTGCTCCTGTTCATCTATGTGATGAGGCGGTACGCCGCCTCGGCCGGAGGCGGTCTCTTCAGCATGGGCCGAAGTCAGGCCCGCCTATACGACCCGGAGCGACCGGCGACGACCTTTGCCGACGTGGCAGGCATCGAGGAGGCGGAGGAGGAACTCGAGGAGATCGTGGATTTCCTGCGACAACCAGCCAAGTACCAACGCCTCGGCGGGACGGTGCCCAAGGGAGTGCTGCTGGTTGGCCTGCCCGGCACCGGGAAGACCCTGCTGGCGAGGGCTGTGGCCGGCGAGGCCAAGGTGCCCTTCTTCAGCCTCTCCGCCTCGGAGTTCATCGAGATGATCGTGGGCGTGGGCGCGTCTCGGGTTCGGGATCTATTTGCCAAGGCTCGTGCGGCCGCTCCGGCGATCATCTTCATCGACGAGCTCGACGCGATTGGTCGCAGCCGGGGGGTGGGGGCCAGCTTCGGTGGCCACGACGAGCGTGAGCAGACCCTCAACCAAATTCTCACTGAGATGGATGGCTTCGACTCCCGCGAGGGGGTGATCGTCCTGGCCGCCACCAACCGTGCCGATGTCCTGGACTCTGCCCTCCTTCGGCCGGGCCGTTTTGACCGCCGGGTGATGGTTCAGCCGCCGGATCGGGTGGGTCGGGCGGCCATCCTCAAGATCCACACCAGAGGAGTCCCCCTGGACGACGCCGTCGACCTCAACAACCTCGCCTCACAGACCCCCGGTCTGGTGGGGGCGGAGCTGCGCAACCTGGTCAACGAGGCCGCCCTGCTGGCGGCCCGCCGGGACCGCAAGGCGGTGACCCAGGCAGATTTCACCGACGCCCTGGAGAAGGTTTTGCTGGGTGCGGCCCGAAGAATCGTCCTGTCTGAGGAGGATCGGCGCCGGACCGCCTGCCACGAGAGCGGCCATGCCCTGTTGGGACTGCTGATCCCTGAGGCCGACCCAGTGCGCCGGGTGTCGATCGTCCCCCGGGGACGAGCCCTCGGGGTAACTGTGCAATCCCCGGTGGATGACCGCCAGAACTACCCGGAGACCTACCTCCGGGCCCGCATCGTCGGTGCCCTCGGGGGCCGGGCTGCCGAGAAACTGGTCTACGACGTGGTCACCACCGGGGCGGAGAGCGATCTTCACCAGGTGACCATGATTGCCCGGCAGATGGTGGTTCACTGGGGCATGAGCCCGCTAGTGGGGCCGCTCAACCTGGCCGAGGAGGCTGACAGCGGGGCTTTGGTGATGACCCAGCGGCCCTACAGCGAGGCGACCGCCCAGGTGATCGACTCGGAGGTCAAGCGCATCGTCGAAGAGTGCTTTACCGAAGCTCGCGAGCTTCTCAGTCGGAATCGGGACAAGCTGGAGGCATTGACCCAGGCACTCCTTCGTGACGAGTCGCTTGATGAGGAGGAGATCCTGAAGGTCACTGGCCTGACCCCCAAGCCCGGCCCCGTGCCGCCTGTCCAGCCAGCTCTCGAGAGCTCTGAGGAGTCTCCACCGGTGGTGCCGGAACCGGTTCTCCCGGCCCGCTGAAGTCGACGGTCGACCCGGGCGGCGGAGCTTTTTGAGGAGAGCCCGTCCCTGGCTGGCGGTGTTGGCCATCCTGCTGCTGGCCTTCAATCTGCGCCTGGCGGTCTCCAGCATTCCGCCGATCCTGGCCGACCTCCAGTTGGGAGCCGCCGGGCAGTCCCTTCTGGTGACCGTGCCGGTGCTCTGCTTCGGGCTGGCGGCGCTGGCCGGGCCCTGGCTGCGGCGCCGGCTCGGCGAGGAACAGCTACTGCTGGCGGTGATCGAGGCCCTCGCGGCGGGGCTGGCGATTCGAGCCATCTGGCCGACCACCTGGGGGCTGTTTGCGGGCACCGTGGTGGCGGCTCTGGCAGTCGCGATCATGAACGTGGTGGTCCCGGCGGTGATCCGGGGCAGGTTCGCTGGACATGCGGCCGCCATGACCTCGGCCTACACGGTGTCGCTCAGCGTTGGCGCCGGGCTGGCGGCGGGGCTGACGGTCCCCCTCCTCCACGCCACCCGCTCATTGCACTTCGCCCTCGGGGTGTGGGCCCTACCGGCGGCAGTGGCCTGCCTGGTCTGGGTGACCCAGGTCGCCACCTGGCGCCCGACCGCCGGTCAGCGGCAAAGTACCAACCCCCCAGCTGGCGCGTCGCGAACTCGACTCTGGACCAGCCCGGTGGCCTGGGGGGTGACCGGGTTCTTCGGACTGCAATCGCTGGTCTACTACGCCGTCTTGTCATGGCTCCCCTCGGTCTACCGAGCGAGAGGAGACAGCCCCGCCTCGGCAGGCTTCTTGCTGGCGATCCTGGCGACCATCGGCATCATCGGAAACCTGGCCGGGCCGGCCCTGGCGTCCCGCACCAAGGACCAGCGGCTGGCCGTGCTGATGGGCATCTCAATCACCGCGGTGGGGGTGCTGGGAGTGCTGTTCGGGCCTCTGAGCACAGCTGTTCTCTGGGTCTGCATCTTGGGCATCGGCACCGGCGCCACCTTCGCCTTGGCCCTCTTGCTGGTGGTTGTCCGATCGGCCAACGCCACCACCGCGGTCCGGCTCTCGGCCATGGCCCAGGGAACCGGCTACCTGATCGCGGCCTCCGGACCACTGGCTCTGGGCCTGGTCCGGGCAGTCTCCGGCGGTTGGACGGTCCCGCTGATTCTGCTCTTGGTGGTGTTGGGGCTGGAGGTGCTGCCTGGGCTGGCCGCCGGTCGAGCCCGGGTGGTCGGCGCGGACTGACCCCACCTCCAATTACGTCCTCAGAACCAGATCCTCATCGGGACCCGCAGCTCCGGGTCTAGCTGATCGACTCCCGCCGGAACCCAGCTGGCGCTTCCGGTCAGCAACCGCCTGGCCGTCCAGAGGCAGGCGTAGGCATCCAGGGAATCGCCGCTCGAGGGGCGTTCCGGGTCGAGCTGCTCCACCGATGGAAACTCTCTCCGCAGCAGTAGCCACCGGGCCCAACGACCTTCTTTGGTGTGCTTGGAAGGGGGGAGACCCGCCCGGCCCGCCAGCTTGCGGAAGACAAGTTCGGGATGTCCCTCGTGGAACTTCGCGGCTCCGCCCCGGTGCAGGAGGCGGTCCACCTCAGCCACCTTCGCCTGGATGCCGAACGCCTGACGCGAGCATCCCTTGCCATCGATCCGGCGGCGGATGGACTGCGCCTCTGGGTAGCTGGTGGCGGCCAGCATGGGCCGGAGCGGGGCGGGAAAGACGCTGCTGCCCCGAGGTCGGCCCAGCAGCCGGCGGGCCTCCAGGTCGCAGGCCCGCGGACCGCTGGCCGCCAGCCCGATGGGGATGTCGAGGACGGCGGCCGCCACTGAGCTGCGCCGGGTGACCGCCACCAACCGCTGGGTGTCCCAGCGTTCCAGGAGGGTGGTGTGGTCGGACTGTTCCAAGGCCACCATCCAGCCCCCCGGGCACCCGTCGGCGCCGATCAGCCGCAGTGCGGCAGCCACTTGGGAAGCGTAGTCCCGGGAGCTCAGCCCGCCAACGGATACGAACATCAGTTCGTATGATGGCGTGGTGAGTCAAGTGGTCTTTTCTGAACTTTGGGCCCGCTCCTATTTCTCCTTTCTAGAGGGTGCGAGTGCCCCCGAGGCGATGGTCGCCCGGGCCGCCAAGCTTGGTATGACCACCTTGAGCCTGGTGGACCGGGGCGGTCTCTACGGAGCGGTTCGGCTGGTCCAGGCGGCCGAACGTTCTGGGTTGGCGGCGATGCTGGGGGCGGAGTTGGACCTGGACGGTGGGGGCAGGCTGGTCTTCTTGGCCACCGATCGACCCTCTTATCAGCAACTCTGCCGGGCGGTGAGCCAGGCGCAGCTGGCGGGTGCCAAGGGGGCGCACCGACTTCATCTGGCGGGGTTGAATTCAGCCCTGGCCGCAGCGGCGGGGGAGGTCGGAAGCGAAAGGGATGCCGTCCTACCGCCCGCTCTGGCCAGTCGGCGGTCGGGGCCGAAAGGCGGTGAGGTGGCCCGGGACAGCTGGGTCGCCCCAGAGAATGTGGACCGCTGCACGGTGATGCTGGGAGGATCGCACAGCCCGGTCAGCCTGGCCCTGCTTCGCGGTGATCGGAAGTCGGCGGACCTGGCCGCCGTGGCTCTCCGTGATGCCTTCCCGAGCGGCCAGGTCTACCTGGCTCTGCTGCACCACCTCCATCCCGGGGACAGTTGGTTGGCGGCCGAGACGGCGGCCTGTGCGGAGCGGACTGGCGTCGGCCTGGTGGTCTCGGGGTCCCCCCGCTACGCAACCACTAGCGAGGCGGTCCTGCTGGATGTGCTCGGCGCGATTCGCCACAACTGCACTCTGGAGGAGGCGAGCGAACGAGGATTGCTGCTGCCCAACCACCAGTACTGGATGCGAGACGGAGAGCAGCTGGCGGAGCTGCTGCCATATCCGGCGGCCTTCCAGGCCACTGCCGAGCTGGCCGCCCGGGCCGAGCTCCAGCTGGACTTCCGCCACAGCCGCTTTCCCGCCTTCAGCGCACCCCCTGGCCTCGCTCCCGATCAGTATCTGGAGCAGCTCTGCCGCCGGGAGATGTCGTCTCGGTACCCGACCCCGGGCCAGGAGGTGGAGTCGCGGCTGCTCCATGAGCTCCAGGTCATCGCCAAGTGCAAGCTGGCGGAGTTCTTCCTGATCGTTTGGGAACTGATGGATTTCGCGCGACGGGAGGGGATCCCGGCTCAGGGCAGGGGGTCCGCCGCGGACAGCCTGGTGGCCTATTTGCTGGGCATCACCAGGGTCGACCCCATCGCCCACCACCTGCTCTTCGAGCGCTTTCTGCACGAGGAGATGCAGGGCACTCCGGACATCGACATCGACATCTCGAGCGCCCACCGGGAGCAGCTGATCCGCCACGTCTATGACACCTATGGCCAGGATCGGACCGGGATGGTGTGCACGGTCATCACCTTCCAGGCCCGAATGGCGATCCGCCAGGTGGGGGCTGCCTTCGGCCTACCCCAGACGGTGGTGGAGAAGCTCAGCCGCTCGGTGGATCGCTGGTACGGAAAGGGGGAGCAGGCCCTGGTCGGCCAGCTGCTGGAATCAGCTGGTGAGCACTCCGAACAGGTGCTCAGCTCGCAGCCCTGGTGGCAGTTCGCGAGTCTGGTGGAGGCGGTGGTCGGGGTTCCCCGCCATCTCTCGATCCATGTCGGGGGCATGCTGGTGACCGGCGAGCCACTCTGGGATATCGCCCCGTTGGAGCGGGCCTCGATGCCGGGCCGGGTGGTGGTTCAGTTCGACAAGAACGACGTCGAGGATCTGGGGCTGATCAAGATCGACCTGCTGGGCTTGCGCACCCTTTCGGTGGTGGCTGAGACCCTCCAGGAGCTGGAAGATGCGAGCGGGGAGCGCCCTGACCTGGAGGCGCTGGACCTGGCCGACCCCGAGGTCTACGCCATGTGCGCTAGGGCCGACACCATCGGGGTCTTCCAGATTGAGTCGAGGGCCCAGCAGCAGACCCTGCCGCGCAGCAACCCCAAGGAGTTCAACGACCTGGTGGTGGAGGTGGCGCTCATCCGCCCCGGCCCCATCCAGGGCAAGGCGGTTCACCCCTACCTGCGCCGGCGCCAGGGGCGTGAGCCGGTGACCTACCTCCACCCCCTGCTGGAGCCGATCCTTCGCGACACCATGGGGGTGATCCTCTACCAGGAGCAGATCCTGGAGATCGCCATGCAGCTGGCTGGTTTCAGCGCCGAGGAGGCCGATCGCTTCCGCCGGGCGATGAACCGCCACCGCTCCCGGGTGGAGATGGCCTCCCTGGAACAGGGATTCATGGAGGGCTGTGCGCGCCATGAGGTTTCCTCGGCGGTCGGGGCCGAGCTCTTCGAGGCGGTCCGGGGGTTCGCCGAGTTCGGCTTCTGTCGCAGCCATGCGGCGGCGTTTGCCCGCACCGCCTACGAGACGGCCTGGCTCAGGCTCTACCACCACCCCGCCTACCTGGTCGGTCTGCTCAACCACCAGCCCATGGGCTTCTACCACCCCTCGGTGCTGGTGGAGGACGCCAAGCGGCGCGGGGTGAAGGTGCTCTCAGTGGATGTCAACCTGAGCCGGGGCCGCTGCCACCTGGAGGAGCTCCAGAACCTGCCGGCATCCGCCCGGCAGTTCGGGGTCCGCCTCGGCTTCAACTACGTCAGAGAGCTGGGCCAGAACTGGCGAGAGCGGCTGGACCGCGAGCGGGAGCTTGGACCGTACCAATCCCCGGAGGATTTCTGGCGCCGCACCGAGCTGCCCCGGCCCGCTCTGGACTCGCTGGTACTGGTGGGCGCCCTGGACAGCTTCGGTGAGTCTCGCCGCAAGCTGCTCTGGCGACTCAAGGCGGTGGAGGAGGCGCTGACCGGAAGCCGCCCGCTCCGGGGGGACGCCGCCACCGGGCGGGGCCAGGCCGAAGCCGTCTCGGTCGGGGTGCCCGGGGCGTCGGGGCTCAGAGCTCGCCAGGGGCAGCTGCTGGAGCTGCCCGCGGAACCTCCCCAACTGGCCGACCTAACCGCCCTAGAGCGGGCCTCCGCCGATTACCGAATCATGGGGCTGACCACCGGCGCCCACCTGGTCTCCTTCCTGCGCCCCCAGTTGGCGGAGCTGGGAGCGATGCCCCTGGCCGAGGTGCGAGAGGCCGGAGGCGGCAGCCGGGTGCTGACTGCGGGGCTGGTGATAACCCGCCAGGCGCCGCACTCAGCCCACGGGATGCGGTTCTTCACCGTGGTCGATGAGACGGCCCAGCTGGACCTGGTCCTCCGGCCCGAGGTGTACCGGGCTCATCGGAGCTGGGCCAACCACGAGGCGGTGCTTGGCGCCGAGGGAGTTCTCCAGGTGGCGGACGGAGCCAAAAGCCTGTTGGTCGAGAGGCTGGTGCGACTGCCCAGAGCCGCGCAGCCGGCGGAGGAGGCTAGCTCAAGCGACTCGCTGTTCCCGGCCCCGTCCTCTCACGACTACCACTGAGCTGTGCTGGGTTCAAAGGCGAGGCCTCGCTGGATTCGGACGGGCCGGGGGCGGCTTGCGCTGGAACCAGGGCCAGCCGGGGCAGCATCCGCTCCAGCTGTCGCATGGTCGCCTCCAGGTCGTCGGAGCTGAAGGCCGATCGAGTGCGTCTTTGCAGCTCCACTGTGAAACCCTCGGAGCCGGGCAGCTCCAGTGGTAGCACGATGATCGAGGCCAGCTCGACGTTGGTCCGGGCCTGGGGCCGGTTGGAGAGAGGTTCGGTCCAGAGCACCGGGACCCCGCCCTGGCGGGCGCGGGCGGTCAGCGAATTGAGCAGCTCCGGGGTCTCGGTCGAGGGCCGCCCCCAGGTGGCTGACTCACCGCCTTCCCGATCCAAGAGAGCTGCGTGCTGAGCTTCGCTGACCCGACCCAGTTGAGCGAGCAGGTGGTCGACACCGATGGGCTCCTGGGTGGGGCGGCGGTGGCGGCGGGCCAGCTGCGAGTTGAGAGCGGCGTTCACCCCCATTCCCACGACTGCCGCCAGCAGGCCGTCCACCACCAGAGGGAGGGTGGTGCCCACCAGGCCCAGGAACAGGACCAGCTGGGCGCCACCGGCGGTGAGGGTGGACGAGACGTAGCGCCGCATCAGCGGGTAGCGCTCCCGGCGGAGGTCGGCGAAGGTGAGGCGCAGGTTCCAGCTGAAGTTCCACGCGACCGAGAGCAGGAAGGCGACCGACCAGGCGCCCAGCGCGGGCCAGCCCAGACCGTTGCCGCAGAGCTCCAGGACAAGAAGGAACAGGAGCAGGCCGCTGATCCCCACTGCGGAGAACTTCCAGACCCTGGCGCTGCCCGGCACGTCGCGGACCAGCGACCAGATGTGTCGGAGGAAGAGCAGTCCCTGGGCGAAGCTGGCCTTGCTCTCACCTGCAGTGCGTGCCTGGAACTGCAGCGGCACGTCGGCCACCCGCGGATGAGGTGAGCAGACCAGCAGCTCGAGCAGGATCTTGAAGCCGACCGGTCGGAATTCAACCCCGCGCAGCAAGGAGGCCCGGCAGAGGAAGAAGCCGGCCAGAGGATCGGTGCTGGCCCGGGCCTCGACGAACACCGTCCGGACCAGGATGCTGGCCGCTCGCGAGACGAACTGCCTCATTCCGGTGGCCAGGCCTGCCCGGCTGCCACCGGGCAGATACCGACTGGCCACCACCAGGTCCGCACCCGCGCTCTCCGCCGCTAGCATGGCCGGGATGGTCTCGGGCGGGTGCTGGAGGTCGGCGTCCATGACGCAGATCAGCCGACCCCGCGCTTCATGCAGTCCCAGCACCACCGCGGTGCTCAGCCCCCCCTCGCGGAGCTCGGGGGTTCGGTGGGTGACCCTGACTCGCTGGTCGAGGCTGGCCACCTGAGCCAGCCGGGGTGCCGTCTCATCGTCGCTGTCGTCGATGAACACCAGCTCGAAGGCGACATCCTGGAGGGTCTCCCGGAGCCTCGCCAACAACGGCTCGATGTTGGCGGCCTCGTTGCGGGTCGGGAGCACTACTGACAGCTCAGGCGGCGCCGCCCCGGCCGTGGTGCGGAGCTGGGACATTGGCCGAAGTCTAGCCCCGATCCAGCTCTATCTCCGCGGCTGTTACAGAATCGTCAGGCTGACCTTGGGCGGGGGCCACCAGCTGGGCCAGCCTCTCGCGGATCCGGGCCCGGTCGATCCAGCCCTCGGCCACCACCTGGGCTCGGTAGCGAATCACCGGAACCCGGTCGGTGAACTGGCGGAGCAGCTCGGAGTCTTCGTCGACATCGAACTCGGATACTCCCAGTCCGAGATCGGCCGCCACCTCCCTCAGGGAGTCACTTGCCAGATCGCACAGCGGGCAGTTGCGCCGGGTGATCAGCTCCACCCGGTCAGCCTTCAAAGACACCCCACCCCTCCATCCGGTTGCGGTGGCACCGATTCCAGTTCCAGAAGGCCGCCCAGGCGGCCAGCCAGAAGGCCATCTCGACTGCGACCCCGACCAGGGTTGATCGGGCCAGTTGGTTGTCACCGAGAGCGAGCACCGCGTAGACCAGGAAGCGGGCCACCACCACGCCCACCAGCCCGGTCATCACCACGAAGGCGATCCTGACCGCGCGCCGCTCGGAACGGAGCGCCCCGCGCAACTGGCCGGCGCTGCCGCTCTCCCCGCTGCCCAGGCTTACTGGAGGTTCCGGCTGGGTGGAGCCCAAGCGGATGGCGCCCCAGGTGGCCAGCAGGCCGGCCAGCGCTACCGGCACCAGGGCCTGCCAGGGAGCTCCCAGGCGCAGATAGTTCTGCCAGCCACTGAGCCGCTGGCCGGCCTGATAGGCGGTGGCGAAATGGCTCTGGAGAGCGAACGAGGAGACCGCCACGGCCAGCCCCAGCAGCAGGCTGGCGGTCGCCACTGCGCTGCTCAAAGGATGCCGCCGAACAGTCGCCAGCAGCTGGTCGCGATAGCGCCAGCTGGTTGCGGTCAGACGACCAAGCCACAGCCATCTTTGGGTGGTGTCCTTAGCCACGGGGCCAGCTGCCATCGAGCATCCCCAGGTAGCGCTCGGCCGAACGCAACACCGCCCCCCGAGCATCGGTTTTGATGTCGTCCTCGGGCCAGCCCCCATAGATGCGGTCGAAGGGAAGATCGGCGATACGGTCAGCGATGGACTGCACCGCTCCTGGGGGGAGAGGGATGCGGTTGGGGAAGCTGTAGAGGAAGGCGGTCCAGCGACGGTCGGCCGCGACGGCGATGGTGTCGCCGGTCAGCAGCGCCCCACGGCCGGCTGCGCCGGCTGGCCAGAGCAGCACTGTCGAACCGGCGAAGTGTCCGCCCAGACGCAGAACTCGCAGGCCTGGCCAGGGCTCCAGCTCATCGCCCTCGAAGTGGACCACTGAGGGGCTCGAGCGAACCAGAAAAACGCGGTCCCGGTAACTGAGGTAGATGGGAGCGCCTCCGAACGATTCACTCCATTCAATGCAGCTCCCGTAGAAATGGGGATGGCTGATGGCGATCGCTGAGAGTCCCCCCAACGAGGCAACCGCTGCCTTGGTGTCTTGGTCCAGGTAGCTTTGGCAGTCCCAGAGGAGGTTCCCACCGCTGGTGCGTACCAGCAGGGCCCGCTGACCGATTCCGAAGGTTGGCTCAGTGGTGATCTGGTAGAGATCCGGCTCCAGCTCGGTAAGCTCAGTCCGATAGCTTCCTTGCATCTCCTCCAGAGTGGTCCAGCGCTGCCCTTCTCGGCCCACGAACTGGCGCTCGTCGGCGCAGATCGAGCAGTGGTTGGGGATACCGGCGCTGGGCGCCTGCTGCACCCCGCAGGTCCGGCAGATATAGGCGGGCATGGCGCTGCTGATTCTGGCGGGTTGGGCGTTCTGCGCTGCCGCCTAGAATCAGCCAGATGGGTTCGTCGCCGATCGCTCGGAGCCCTTCGGCCGAGCTGGCGACGTCGCCAAGGCTGCGGGTCGCCACCTACAACATCCTGCTGGGGGGCGGCGGCCGCTGGGCCGAGATCACCGAGCTTCTGCAGGCGATCGACGCGGATGTGGTCGCCCTCCAGGAGGCGGAGGACCGCGCTGCCGTGGAGCGGGCTGGGGAGCAGCTCGGCTACCAGGTGATCTTCGGGATGGCCCCGACTCCCCGGCACCAGGCGGTGCTGTCGAGGCTGCCGGTCACCTCCTGGACCAACCACCGGGATCCCACGATTTTTCTCAGGAACTCGCTTGAGCTGTGGGTGGAGTCACCGCCCGGCAGCCAGCTCACCGAGCTCTGCCTGCACACCGTTCATCTGACCGCTGCCTTCCATCGCCGCGGACGGGCTGAGCCGGAGCGACTTCGGGAGCTCGCCGCAGTGAGGGGTCACGCCGCCGCTCATCCCGAGGCGGCCCACCTGATCCTCGGTGATTTCAACGCGGTGGCCCCCGGGGATCGGATCCGGGCCACCGACTTCTTCGCCCAGATCAATCAGTGGCGCCGGAGCGGGGTGCTGGAAGAGGCGGGTGCCCTGGGGCCGGTTCCGCCCGGGCTGGCCCACCTGCGCTGGTGGCAGGACGCGGAGTCCCGGGATGCGGTCGTGCAGGAGCTGCCGGAAGCGGTTCGGAGTGGGCTGCCGCGGCTGCCCTGGCTGGTACACCCCCTGCTGGAGGTGCTGCCGCGGGGCGATGCGACCGACGCGGTCCTAGGAGCGCTTCTGCCACGGGCTGCGGTGCGGAGCATGCTCCGGGCCGGCTACTCAGACTGTCTGCGCACCCTCCATCCACGGGCCAGCGCCTTCACCTGCCCCTCCTACCAGCCGGCGGTGCGGATCGACTACATGTTTGCCAACAAGGCGCTGGCCCAGAGAGTTACTCGCTGCGAGGTGGTGGGCCGTTCAGGAGAGCTGGCCGAGTTGGCCCGTCGGGCCAGCGATCATTTCCCGCTGATGGCAGAGTTCCGTCTCGGTCTCGCCGGATCCTGAGCTTTGTGAGATCCGGGCCCGGGTGGCGCGGTCCAGGTCGGGGAGTTGACCTTGGCTGACCGTCCACTGGCTGAGCCCGGAGTGCAAGGGCGGAGCTGGCTGCCGCCGCTGACCCTGTTGGCGGTGACGTCCGTCTTCGGCTGGACCTTCGTGGTGGTCAAGGATGTGCTGGCGGAGTATCCGGTACTGCCGTACCTCGGGCTGCGCTTCGGGATCGCGGTGCTGACCCTCTTACTGCTGCTGCGTCGCTGGCCCCGGCGAGCGGACTGGAGGGTGGGTCTCCCAGTGGGCGTCGTGTTGGCGCTCGGCTACCTGTGTCAGACCGAGGGGATGGTGTCGATCAAACCGGGGATCGCCGGCCTGCTCACCGGTCTGTTCGTGGTCTTCACCCCGGTATTGGATCGGATTTTCTTCCGTACCTCTCTGCGTCGCAAGACCGTCTTGAGTGTGCTCTTGGCCCTGCTCGGCACCGTCCTGCTCACCGGTACCGGCACTGGCTTCTCGCTGGGCGACCTGCTGGTGGTGCTCTCGGCGATGGCCTTCGCCGCCCAGATCGTGCTGCTCAGCCACACCAGGGGTTCGGCGGCCCAGCTGGGGATGGTGCAGATGGTGGTCTGTGGCTTGGTTTTCCTCGCCTTGGGGACCACCGGAGGAATGCCCTACCCAGCGATCTCGGGGCCCGTCGCCTTCGCACTCTTGGTGACCGGGGTGGTCGCCAGCGCCCTGGCGGTGCTGGCCCAGACCTGGGCCCAGCAGAAGATGTCGGCCAGTCGGGCCGGGCTGGTGCTGGCTGCCGAGCCGGCCCTGGCACTCCTCTTCGCGGTGGTCTTGACCGGAGAGCGGTTGGACCTGCTCCAGCTGCTGGGAGCCCTGGTCCTGATCGGAGCGATCGCCGGCCACGAGATCGCCTGGACCAAGCGAAGGGGGTAGTCCTCCGGGACGGGCTGGTGGGTTTTCCGGCCCCCATATACTCGGCCCGTGGTCAGGGCAAGCCGGCAGTCGTCGATCCCCCGGGTCGGCTACGCGCTGTTGGGGGGTTCGGGGACCGGCACCCAGGGGTCGCCCGAGCTGGAGCACCCCGTACGCATGCTCAAGCGGGACCTGGTCTTCACCACCCCCTTCGGTGACACTCCGCCGATCAGCCACTTCGAATTGCCTTTGGACTCGGGAGGGGTGCGGCCGGTGCTCTTCTCCCGGCCCTACGCCGGGCTGGCCGGGGCGACCGCCGCCATTCCCAGTCATCAGCGTGCCCAGCAGGTGTTGGCGCTCTTTTGGGTACTGCAGCGGGCCGGGGTGACCAGGGTGGTCGCCGAGTCCGGGGCCGCCAGCATCACCCAGCACTTTCACCCCAGGGACCTGGTGGTTCCCCACGATTTCATCGACTTCACCCACCAGCACGGCGGCCAGCTGGAGCCGGGGGTGATCCTGGTGATGCGGGACCCCTTCTGTCCGGAGATTCGTGAGGCCCTCTGGCAACGGGCTAGGCAGTTCGCCGCTGACAAAGCCACCCGGGTATTCAATCGAGCGATTCACGTCACAGTCGAGGGGCCCCGGATGGAGACCGCGGCTGAGGTCGCAGCCCTGGCCCGGATGGGAGGAGACATCATCAGCCAGGGACTGACTCCCGAGATCTACCTGGCCCGAGAGATCGGCGCCTGCTTCGGTTCGGTGGAGATGGTGCTGAACTACGCCGAGGGAGTCCGTCCGGAGTGGGACTTCGAGCTGCTCCGGGCGATCGTGCGGGAGGGAGCTGAGGAGCTGGGCCGGGTTGCCCTGGACGCCCTGCTGGCCCTGCCTGGGGAGCCGGAGTGCTTCTGCTCCAGTCATCGGCAAACAGTTCCCGAACTAGCCGCACTGGTGGCCGACTCGGCGTGAGTTCTGCCCGCGGGCTGCCCACCGTGGGCAGCCCGGAGCCGGAGGCGGTCAGGGGGATGTTCACCAGCCTGGCTGCCCGATACGACCTGCTCAACTCCGTCCTCAGCCAGGGCCAGGACCGCCGCTGGCGGCGGCGCGCCGCCCAGCTGACCAGAGCCCAATCGGGCGACCGAGTCCTCGATGTCTGCACCGGCACGGGAGCTTTGGCCGCGCTCCTTCGGCGTCGGGTCGGGCCTGGAGGTGAGGTGATCGGGATTGACCTCACCGAAGCCATGCTGGAGGTGGCGAAGGCCCGGAATCCGCAGATAGCCTTCCTGGTCGGGGACGCCTGTCAGCTGCCCTTCCCTGATGGAGTATTTGCGGCTGCGACCATGGCCTTTGGGCTCCGCAACATCCGCGATCGCCAGTTGGCGCTCTGCGAGCTGGCCCGAGTACTGCGCCCCGGCGGCCGGGCGGTGATCTTGGAGTTCAGCCAGGTCCACCCTCTGCTGCGTCCCAGCTACGCCTGGTACAGCCGGACGCTGATTCCCCCGATCGCCCGGCGCATTCTGGGGCGGGACAGCGCCTACCGCTACCTGACCGACTCCATCGCTGCGTTCGCCCCGCCGGAATTGGTCTCGGAGTGGATGGGGGCAGCCGGCTTCAGGGCGGTGCGGGTGCGCCGGATGACCGCTGGGGTGGTCGCCATTCACGTCGGACGGCGACCTGGTCTTGGACCGACCTAGCCCTGGCTCCCAGCCACCTCGGTCCGGGCGATCAGCAGGCCGATCGTCTCGGCTACCAGCGCCGGCCGGTTGGCGCCCTCCAGTTCGTAGCTCACCTGGTAGGTGGCCAGCACCCCTTCGGGCGGCCGGTCGGCGACTCCGAGAACTTTGGCCCGCAGCCTGACTCGGCCGCCGGCTGGGACCGGGGTGAGAAAGCGCAGCCGATTGAGTCCGTAGTTGATGCTGGTGGCGCCCTGGCGAAGCTGAGTCAGCTGGTCCATCAGCATGGGTGTCAGGGAGAGGGTTAGGTAGCCGTGGGCGATGGTCGAGTGGAAGTCGCCGGCCGCCGCCCGGAGCGGGTCTACGTGAATCCACTGATGGTCGCCGGTGACCTCAGCAAAGGCGTCGATCTGGGCCTGGTCGATGGTCACCCACTCGCTCGGGCCGAGGGTGGTCCCGACCGCCCGACGGAGATCCGCAATCGTCCTGAGCAGCGCCGTCATTGGTGATGCGGTAGGTTACAGTGAGGCTGGGTGGCGGTGGATTGGGCCCCGCGCGATTGAGTTCGGGAGCAGAGAGATCCAGGTGATTCGGGCGCTGGTGGTTGCGGGGCGTCGGCAGGCCGAGGATCTAGCCCCCTGGCTCGAGTACATGGGGCGGACCGGCAGCATCGAGGCTGATGTCACCGATGACCAGGCCGCCCTGACCAAGCTCAAGGGGTACGACGTCATCGTGGCTCACCCGCCCCAAGGTGAGCTGCTCCCGGCGGCCGAGGCCGGACTCTGCAAATTCGTTCGGCGGGGCGGGGGATTCCTCGGCCTCCATTGCACCAACGCCACCTGGTCCTCGGCCCACGAATACCTGGACCTGGTCGGCGGCAGAGCAGATGGTCGGCTGCCCAGGAGCGAGATCGTGAGCCAGGTCAACAACGGCGGACATGACATCACTCGCCGGCTGTCCGGTTCCCTGACCCTGGATGACTCCTGCTACACCCAACCGCAGCCCCCGGCGGACTGCCAGGTGTTGCTGGACACCACCTGGCAATCGAAGAGGCTGCCGGTCGCCTATGTGCGCCAGCCGGGCGCGGGCAAGGTTTTCTACTGGGGACTGGGGGAGGCGGCGTCCACCTTCCAGGACCCAGACGTTCAGGAGATGCTCTACCGCGGGGTCCGCTATCTGGCCGGCCAGGTGGAACGCTCCCACGTTGGCATCGGAATGCTGGGGTTCGGAACCATCGGAGCGGACCATGCCACCGCCATCGAAGCGGTCGCCGGACTCAAATTGCTGGCTATCGCCGACCAGAGCCCAGAGCGTCTGGAAGCCGCACGGCGGCTCTCTCCCGAGATCGAGTCGGCTCCTGACCTCGCCGGTTTGACGCGCTTGGACGGGGTGGAGCTGGTGATCATCTCCACTCCTCCTAACACCCACGCCGCCCTGGCTGAACAGGCCTTGCGGAGCGGCAAGCACGTGGTGCTGGAGAAGCCCTTCTGCCTCACCCTCCGGGACGCGGACCGGCTGGTCGGGCTGGCCCAGGAGATGGGACTGACCCTGACCGTCTACCAGAACCGGCGCTGGGACCCGGACTTCCTGGCGCTACAGGCGGCCGTTCAGCGGGGCGATCTGGGGTCGATCTTTCACCTGGAGGCCTTCGTGGGCGGCTACGGCCACCCCTGCCATTTCTGGCATTCCCACGCGCCGGTCAGTGGTGGGGTGATCTTTGACTGGGGATCGCACTACCTGGACTGGATCCTCCAGCTCATCCCCGACGAGGTGGTGCGGGTGGCGGCGACCCGCCAGAAGCTGGTCTGGCAGGATGTGACCAACGACGACCATTTCGAGCTCCGGATGACCTTCGCCAGTGGCGCTGAGGCCGTCTTCATTCATTCGGACATCGCCGCCGCCCGCAAGCCCAAGTGGTACGTGCTGGGCACTGCTGGGGCGGCGGTGGGCCACTGGCGGCAGGGTCGGATCACCAGCCGGGGACCGACCGGCCTGGTGGTGGAGGAACGGTTGCCGGTCACCGACCTGCCCTGTGAGCTTCACATCCTCCGGCCGGATGGTGCCGGGGAGAGTCACGACCAGCTGGTGTCGCTGCCGGCGGCCCCGCCCCAGGCCTTCTATCGCAACCTGGCCGGGCATCTCCTGGCGGAGGAGCCCCTGGCGGTGACTCCCGAGTCGGCGCGTCGCAACATCGCCGTGATGGAGGCGGCCACCCGATCGGCCGAACTGGGGCAGCCGCTCGAACTGCGGGTGTGACCGAGGCGCCACTCAGGTGGGGGGTCCTCGGTGCGGCCGACATCGCCGAGAAGGCGGTGATTCCGGCCATCCAGGCGGCGGGAGGCGTGCTGGTGGGGCTGGCCAGCCGAGATCCGGAGCGAGGCCGGGAGCTCAGCTCAAGGTTTCAGATACCGCAGCTCTGCCAGACCTACCAAGAACTGGTTGAGGCCGATCTGGACGCCGTCTACATCCCGCTGCCCAACGCGCTCCACCTCCCCTGGACACTACAGGCGGTGAGCGCTGGCAAGCACGTCCTTTGTGAGAAGCCTCTGGCCCTCACCGGGGAGGAGGGCAGGCAGATGCGGGAGGCTGCCCGGGACCGGGGGGTGGTGCTGGCCGAGGCGGTCATGTATCGGTACCACCCCAGGTGGCAGACGGTCAACCGATTGATCGGAGACGGAGTGATTGGCGATCTCCGTCACCTGCAGGGGAGTTTCACCTTTCCGCTCGGTCCGCCGCCCAACATCCGCTGGCAGCCGGAGCTGGGAGGTGGGGCCCTCTACGACGTCGGTTCCTACCTGGTCAGTGCCTGCCGCTGGCTGGCGGGAGAGCCCACCCGGGTGATGGCCCGGGCGGAGCATCGGCATGGGGTGGACAGCGACGGCGCGATGCTGCTGGAGTTCCCAGGCTCCGACAGGCCCATCTCCGCCGAATTGGCCTACGGGTTCGAGTCGTCAGAAACCCAGCAGCTGGAGGTGATCGGAACCACCGGGTCGTTGTCGGTTCCTAAGCCGTTCAGCGCCTGGCATGGCGAGTCGATCCCAATTTGGCTGAGCCGGCAACCGGCCAGTCCTGGGGAATCCATTCCGACGCCCGCGGCCGATCCCTACCAGGAGATGGTGGTGGCCTTCACCGCGAGGGTTCGTGGCGGTCCCTCGCTACCCACCGGCCCGGAGGACGCCGAGCTGGGATTGCGGGTTCTGGACGCCGCCCGGCGGAGCCTCGACAGCCAGGGCTGGGAGCGTCCATAGGTACCGATCAGCCACGGAGCTCGATCTGACAGCTGGCTGACGAGATCTTCAGCGTTAGTTCGCCACTGGCAGGCAGGTAGGGCGACTCGATCTGGGCGCACGAACTGAGCGACCGGGGCGTCCCCACCGAGGCGGGCCACGAGACCATGACAGAGCGGTCCGAGCCTGGGTCGTTCACGGTGGCGGCCAGGGTCTTGGTCTTGACGTCATAGCGGAGCCCGGTCAGTGTCCCCGGCGCCGCCCTGACGAACGGTTGGGCGAGTACATCGAGCCAGGTTGCGTCGGGTGGCCCGGGCCCCTTCCTCACCCCCCAGCCGGCGAGGTCGTTCCATTGCCACCAGGCCCATCCGGTCAGGTATTGGTTGGAGAGGGCGATCTCAGCCCTAGCCCAGGAGGCGGCGATGGGCCGATTCTTGTCGATCCCGAGCTCCCCGGCCCAGTAGGCGGCGGGAAGCTGGGCCGCCTCCGTCAGCCCCTGCTGGAGCTCAGCTCGGAGGGGAGCCAGGTCTCCTTTGAAGGCCGGTGGCAGGATGCTGCCCGAGTAGAGGTGGGTGGAGTAGACCAGGTTGCGAGCGGCCAGGGGACGGATGGCGGTGGGGAGGTCGCCGAATAGGTCTCCCTCGACGATGAAGAGGTGGTTGGGGTCAACTCGGGCCAGATCCTTGATCCCGGTGGCATAGAACGGCCAGAGAAGGTGGGTCTCAAAGATCGCCGGCGGCACCGGTAGGGGGTGCGGCTCGTTGTAGAGGTCGTAGCCAGCGATAGCGGAGTTGCCCCGGAACTCGGCCGCAACCCTGGTCCATGCCTGCCAGTAGAGCTTCTGCCAGTTGGGGTAAAGCCAGAAGTAGGCGAGGGCGGCGTTGACCGCCGGGGAGACGTGCCGCTGCCAGGCCGGGCTCAGGAAGGGCAGCTTCAGGTCGGGTACACCGGGCACCGAGAGCCAGGCGGGGGCTCCGCTTCCACCGAACCCCACCCCGAAGTCCTCGGTGTGCATGTCCAGCACCACGTAGAGGTGGTGGCTGGCGCAGAGCGAGACTAGGTCGGCGATCCGCTTCAGGTAGCTCTGGCTGAACTGGCCTCTGGTCGGCTCCAGGAGTGACCAGGAGATCGGCAACCTGACCACATCGAAGCCCTCGGCCTGCATCAGGGCGGCGTCACTCACCGTCAGGGGGGGGCGGCTGCTCGAACTGCCGACCTGGAGGAGGGCGTCGTCGTTGAACCCCCGGAGGAGCACCTTTCGACCGGTGCTGTCCACGATCGCCCCGTCCTGGGTCGAGAGCCAAGGCAGGGTGCCGGCGGCGGGACGTTGGGGATCGACCTTGACAGCCAGGGCCGGCAGTGGCAGATAGACCACCGCCGCTACCGCCAGCACCAGCCCGAGCAGACCGCTTAGTGACGAAACCCCACCGGCGCGTTGCCGTCGGGGAGAACTCAGCAGTCGGTAGAGCACCTAGCGATTGTGTCGTACTGGCGCCGCTGGCCCGGCTGGCTGCCATGGAAGGCTATCCCGGCGGTCATTCAGTGCCGACCTCGGAATGAGCGGTGGTTCCGTGGAACGATATGAATCCCTCGATGACCCCGCCGCTCTGGGCGTTCACCAGGACCGCGTCCAGATCGACCTGACCGGGCACCGGGGCATCCCCAGTCGAATCGGAGCCGGGATTCAGGAACACGATCCAGCAGAGCCTACCGGGCGGGGCGATCGCTGAACCGTTCCCTCCCACCACGGTGGCTAGGACCGCCTTCTCCGGCTCAGACTCTGGCTGTGACTTGGTCGCCGCCTTGACCGCCGCTCCGGCATTGATCGCGGGCGTCCCGTGTGGAGTCTCAAGCGCCAAGCCGCTTTGATTGAGGATCGCCTCCTCGCTGGGCAGGACGCCCAGCCCGTTGGGGCTGGGAGCGACGTGGGTCATGACCAGGGTGACCCCGGCCAGCAGAGCCAGCACCAGGACCAGGGCGAAGGAGCGCCACCGCCGCCGGGCGGGCCGGTCGGGACTGGGTCTACTCCAGGGCACGGTGGAATCATCGGACACCGGAGCGGGTGCGGTGGTTTCCGAGAGGACCAGGCGTTTGGGGGTCGCCCGGCTGCGGTACGGTAGGGCTAGCGGGGCCGCACCCGGCGGCGCCCGGATTCAGTGCTACGGAGGTTCGCAGACTTAATGGCCAAGACCGTTGGAATCGACCTGGGAACGACCAACTCGGTAGTTGCCGTGATGGAGGGTGGTGAACCCGTTGTCATCCCCAACGCTGAGGGTGGTCGCACCACCCCGTCGGTGGTGGCCTTCACCAAGAATGGGGAGCGGCTGGTCGGGCAGTTGGCCCGCCGTCAGGCTGCGGTCAACCCTGAGAACACCGTTTACTCCATCAAGCGCTTCATGGGCCGACTCTTCAACGAGGTGGAGGGCGAGCGCAAGATCGTCCCCTACGAGGTGATTGCCGGCAAGGACGGCCGGGCCGAAGTGGACGTCGCCGGTACCAAGTACACCCCGGAGCAGATCTCGGCGATGATCCTGCAGAAGCTCAAGGTCGACGCCGAGTCGTATCTGGGCGAGAAGGTCTCCGACGCGGTGATCACCGTTCCCGCTTACTTCAACGACGCCCAGCGCCAGGCCACCAAGAACGCCGGCCAGATCGCTGGCCTCAACGTGCTGCGGATCATCAACGAGCCGACCGCCGCCTCACTGGCCTACGGGCTGGACCGCAAGGAGTCGGAGAAGATCCTGGTCTTCGACCTGGGCGGCGGCACCTTTGACGTCTCGATCCTGGAAGTTGGAGAGGGTGTCTTCGAGGTCAAGTCGACCAATGGGGACACCCATCTGGGCGGAGATGACTACGACCGCCGGATCGTCGACTGGATGGCCGAGGAGTTCAAGAAAGAGCAGGGCATCGACCTGAAGGCGGACCGCCAGGCTCTCCAGCGGCTCACCGAGGCGGCCGAGAAGGCCAAGATCGAGCTCTCCCAGCTGCAGGAGACCCAGATCAACCTGCCCTTCATCACCGCTGACCAGAATGGTCCCAAGCATCTGGACACCCGGCTCTCGCGAGCCAAGTTCGAGCAGCTGACAGCCGACCTGACCGACCGCTGCCGGGCGCCCTTTGAAAACGCGCTCAAGGATGCCGGGATGAAGATCGGCGAGCTGGACGAGGTGATCCTGGTGGGCGGCTCCACTCGGATGCCGGTGATCCAGGAGCTGGTCCAGAAGATGAGCGGCAAGGAGCCCCATCGTGGGGTGAACCCGGACGAGGTGGTGGCGGTCGGCGCGGCGATCCAGGCCGGCGTCCTCAAGGGCGAGGTCAAAGATGTGCTGCTGCTGGACGTGACCCCGCTCTCGCTGGGGATCATGACCGAGGGCGAGGTCAACACCCGCCTGATCGAGCGCAACACCACCATCCCCAGCAGCAAGACCCAGGTTTTCTCGACAGCTGCGGACAACCAGTCCTCAGTGGAGATCGTGGTTCTGCAGGGAGAGCGTCCCCTGGCCCGGGACAACCGGACCCTCGGCCGCTTCATGTTGGACGGGATCCCGCCGGCTCCTAGGGGAGTGCCTCAGGTGGAGGTCACCTTCGACATCGACGCCAACGGGATCATCAACGTGACCGCCAAGGATCTCGGGACCAAGCGAGAGCAGAAGGTGACCATCACCGGTTCCACCACCCTCAAGAAGGAGGAGGTGGAGAAGATGGTCAAGGAGGCGGAGTCCAACGCCGAGGACGATCGCCAGCGGGCGGAGGAGGTCTCCAAGCGCAATCAGGCGGACTCTCTGGTCTACACCGCCGAGAAGACCCTGCGTGAGCACGGCGAGAAGGTGAGTCAGGAGCTGAGGGACGAGATCACCCAGAAGACTGATGCCCTCAAGGAAGCGGTGGCCGCCCAGAACTCAGCGGACATCGACAGCCGCCAGGCGGAGCTGTCCGAGACCTTGCAGAAGGTGGGTCAGGCCGTCTACCAGGACGCCGCACCTACCCCCGCGGAGGGCGAGTCGGGCGGCGGTGAGGACATTCCTCCCGCCGAGGGGTCTCCGGACGCCGCCCCGGGCGCTGACGGGGACGTGGTCGACGCTGAGTTCAAGGAAGTTTGAGACGGTCCAAGCTCGGTCTCGCGACCGGGCTTGGACTGGGCGTGCTCGGCTACGCGGCACTGGTCGGCTTGGCCAGGCGAACCCTGGTCTCCGATCCGCCCCCAGCCCAGCTGGAAGCAGCCCTGCAGGGATGGCTGGCTGAAGTACGGCTACCCGCCATCCACCGCTACGTACACACTCCGGTGGGACGGGTGCACGTGCTGCTGGCGGGCCAGGGTCACCGAGCCGTGCTGGTACTGCCAGGACTGGGGTCCTCGGCGGGCGAGTTCGCCCGCTTGCTGGCCCAGCTGGGACGACACTACCGGGTGGCGGCCATCGACCTGCCGGGCAGCGGCCTGAGCGAACCGGTCAGCTTTGCCGGTCACCCCGGCCAAGCCTGGAACGCGGTGCTCACGGCAGTGGCCGACGAGCTGGGACTCCCCCAGTTCACCCTGGTGGGTCACTCCCTAGGGGGGCTGGCCGCGGGCGGGTACGCCATTGCCCAACCCGAGCGGGTACGCCAGCTGGTCCTGATCAGTCCCCTCGGATTCGGCAGGCGGTTCCCGCTGCTCTGGAACTTCGCCATGGTGCCCGGTCTGATGGACTTCCGGGGGCTCTACGACCGTTCCCTGCTGATCCTTGGCAGCAGGCGCCGGCCAGGGCAGCAAGGGGGTGCCGATGACGGAGACCCCCAGACGGCATGGGATCGGTACCGGCTCCTGGTAGGACTTCGATTTGGCCGTGGCTCCGATCTGGGTCTGATAGGCCGCCTGCTCCAACCGCTCCGGCTGAGATCGGATTCCCAGCTTCTGCCGGCATTGGGTCTGCTCTCCGGGCGGACGCTGGTGCTCTGGGGTGGCCGGGATCGCCGGATCGCAGTGGGCGACGCCGAGCGGGAACTCCGCTATTTCAAGGGGCTCCGACTGGAGGTGGTCCCTGGGGCAGGTCATCTGCTGCCGATAGTGGAACCCAATCTGACCGCCCGCTTAGTCACTGAATTTCTGGGAGAGTCCAGCAGCTAGGCCTGGGCGGTTTGCGCAACGCCTAGCTGGGGTAGATGCAGAGTGTGGAGGCATGCCCAGCGGAGGTCACCGGTGCAGCTTGAGCGACTGACCCAGCGGAGTCGGGAGGCCCTGGAACAGGCCCAGGATCTGGCCACCCAGCTGCAACACCCGGAGGTCGGCCCGGAGCATCTGCTGCTGGCTTTGGTCGACCAGAACGACGGTGTGGTCGCGCCCTTGCTGCGCCAGGTGGAGGTGGATCCGGACCAGGTGCGGGACCGGCTGAAGGCAGATCTGGAGAGCCGTCCCAAGCAGCAGGGTGCGACCCCCCGGATCGACTCCGAGCTGGACCAAGTGCTCCGCGACGCATGGGACCGGATGGGCAAATTGGGGGACGAGTACTGTAGCACCGAGCACCTGCTGCTGGCCCTGGCCGGGCACCGCGTCGGTCCCGCCGCCGGGATCCTGGCCCAGCAGGGAGCGACCCCCCAGCGACTCGGCTCGGCGCTGGAGGCGTTGCGCCAGGGCCAGAAGGTCACCGATCCCAATCCGGAGAGCAAGTTTCAGGTGCTGGAGCGATACACCCAGGACCTCACCCAGCAGGCCCGCGAGGGAAAGCTCGACCCGGTGATCGGCCGGGACGAGGAGATTCGGCGAACCATGCAGGTGCTATCCCGACGGACCAAGAACAATCCGGTCCTGATCGGGGAACCGGGAGTGGGCAAGACCGCAATCGTCGAGGGTCTGGCCCAGCGGATCGCCACCGGGGATGTGCCGGAGACCCTCAAGGACCGCCGGGTGGTCGCCCTAGATCTGGGCGCCCTAGTCGCCGGGACCAAGTTCCGGGGGGAGTTCGAGGACCGGCTGAAGGCCCTGCTCAAGGAGGTGACCAGCTCGGACGGCCGAATCATCATGTTCATCGACGAGCTGCACACCCTGATCGGAGCGGGAGCGGCGGAGGGGGCGATGGACGCCGGCAACATGCTCAAGCCCGCTCTGGCCCGAGGCGAGCTGCGGGCGATCGGGGCCACTACCTTCGAGGAGTACCGCAAGCACATCGAGAAGGACCCCGCCCTGGAGCGCCGCTTCCAACCGGTGCAGGTGGGCGAGCCCTCGGTGGAGGACACCATCAGCATTCTTCGCGGGCTCAAGGAGCGGTACGAGGTGCATCACGGGGTGCGGATCAAGGACGCGGCCCTGGTGGCGGCGGCGGTGCTCTCCAGCAGGTACATCTCCGGGAGATTTCTCCCCGACAAGGCGATCGACCTGGTCGATGAGGCCGCCTCCCGGCTGCGGATGGAGATCGATTCCATGCCGGTCGAGCTGGATGCGGTGGAGCGGCAGGTGCGCCAGCTGGAGATCGAGCGCGAAGCGCTCCGCAAGGAGACGGACCGGGCATCGGCGGACCGGCTGCAAGCGCTGGAGCGGGAGTTAGCCGAGCTTCAGGAGGGTGCGGTCGGATTGCGCCAGCGCTGGGAGCAGGAGAAGTCGGTGATCGGCGAAATCCGGGCCACCAAGCAGGAGATCGAGAAGACCGCCTTCGATGCCGAGCGGGCCGAGCGGATGGCCGACTTCGGCAAGGCCGCCGAGCTGCGCTATGGCAAGCTCAACGAACTGCGCCAGCAGCTCGAGCAAAAGCAGGAGCAACTCACCCACGACCAGGGCGGGACTCCGCTCCTACAGGAGGAGGTGGGGGAGGAGGACATCGCCGAGGTGGTCGAGCGCTGGACCGGAATCCCGGTGCAGAGAATGCTGGAAGGCGAGATGCACAAGCTGCTGGAGATGGAGGATCGGCTTCATCAGCGGGTGATCGGCCAGGAGGAGGCCATCGCCGTGGTGGCCAGTGCGGTGCGGCTGGCTCGGGCCGGCCTCAACGACCCCAGGCGTCCGCTCGGTTCCTTCATCTTTCTTGGACCAACTGGCGTCGGCAAGACCGAGGTGGCCAGGGCTTTGGCCGAGTTCCTCTTCGACAGTGAGGATGCCCTGATACGGCTGGACATGAGCGAGTACATGGAGAAGCATGCGGTGGCCCGGCTGGTGGGGGCCCCGCCGGGCTACGTCGGCTACGAGGAAGGGGGGCAGCTAACCGAAGCAGTGCGGCGGCGCCCCTACGCGGTCTTGCTTCTGGACGAGATCGAGAAGGCCCATCCCGACGTCTTCAACATCCTTCTGCAGCTGCTCGACGACGGCCGGCTCACCGACGGCAAGGGTCGGACTGTGGACTTCCGCAACTGCGTGGTGATCATGACCAGCAACCTGGGCAGCCCTCTGATCGCGGCCCTGCCGGACCATCCCAGTCAGCAGCAGGAGGAGTCCGCCAAGTCCGCCGTGATGGCCGAGCTCCGCCAGCGCTTCCGGCCCGAGTTCTTGAACCGGATCGACGAGGTGATCCTCTTCCATCGGCTCGATCAGTCCCAGATCGAGCGCATCGTGGAGCTCCAGCTCCGCCAGCTGGAGGAGCGGCTCGCCAACCGGCGCCTGGGCCTACGGGTGCTCCCGGCGGCCCGAGCCTGGCTGGCGGAGCAGGGGTATGACCCGGTCTATGGCGCCCGACCGCTCCGCCGGGTGCTGCAGCGCCAGCTTGGGGACCGGATCGCCACTGCGGTCCTCAAGGGAGACTTTGCCGAAGGTGACACCATCGTGGTGGACTCTGGAGCGGAAGGCCTGATGCTCAGTCCGAAGAACTCGACGACCCGGGAGCCCGACCGGAACCCCGATGTCGTGGCCGGGACGGCCCAGCTGGTCGACTAACCAGTAGCCAGCCGGAGGTCTGCGGGAACGAATTGGGGGCATTGGTAAACTCGGCGCCGCCGCCGACGTAGCTCAGTGGTAGAGCAGCGGTTTCGTAAACCGCTGGCCGGGAGTTCGAATCTCCCCGTCGGCTCAAAGGTCTCCAACGGGGGCTGTGCGACATCTTCGGGATCGCCGCCTCGTCGTGCACCATTGAGAATCGAGGCCGTCGGCA
>JBARIA010000033.1:0-24385 GCA_049799515.1 Candidatus Dormiibacterota bacterium
GCCGGGATCCACCCGCGCCGAGTGACCGAGATGGTGCAGCCTGGTGAAGGACGCCGGACCTCCATTTACGACGACTTCTCCTTCTGAGCGGGAGGTCCCGGCCTCCGTCGCGCTTGTCGGCCCGGTCTAAGCTTGGTGGGGCGAGCCGTTCTGACGCCCCTGCCGGTCCAGTGGGACCGGCGGCTGGACGCAGGCCTGTGCCTTACCAGGGACGCGAGTCTGACTTGGGAAATTTCGGACCCAACGGTTAGAGGAGGCGGAGAGTGGCTGAGGCGGTGATCGTTGACGGAGTCCGGACCCCGATCGGACGCTACGGCGGGGTACTGGCCGGCGAGCGACCGGACGACCTCGCCGCCCTGGTCCTGCGTGCCCTGGTCGACCGCGTGGGCCTGGACCCCAAGGAGCTCGAGGATGTCTATCTGGGCTGTGCCAACCAGGCCGGGGAGGAAAACCGCAACGTGGCCCGGATGGCTTCGCTCCTAGCCGGTTTTCCAGTCGAGGTGGGGGGATGCACGGTCAATCGCCTCTGTGGCAGCGGCCTGGAGGCGGTCGTCGATGCCGCCCGGGCGATCTCCCACGGTGACGGCTCGGCCATCATCGGGGGTGGAGTCGAATCGATGAGCCGGGCGCCCTGGGTGACCGCTAAGCCCGACCGGGGCTACGCCCGGGGGGAGCGCGTTCTCCATGACACAGCCCTCGGTTGGCGCTTCATCAATCCCCGGATGGAAGCCCTCTACGGCACCGACTCGATGGGACAGACCGCCGAGAACGTGGCTCAGCTGTTCTCGATCGACCGCGAGTCACAGGATCAATTCGCCTACCAAAGCCATCGGCGGGCGCTGGCCGCCCAGGAGCGAGGCACCTTCTCAGATGAGCTGATCCCGGTGGAGACAGCCAAGGGAACAGTGGCCACCGACGAGTGCCCGCGGGCCGACTCAACGCTCGAGCGGCTCGCCCAGCTGAAGCCGGCCTTCGCGACTGGCGGCACGGTCACCGCCGGCAACTCCAGCCCGCTCAACGACGGGGCCGCGGCGCTGCTCTTGACCTCAGCCGAGTTCGCCGCCAGCCAGGGCCTGCAGCCGATGGCAGTGATCCGGAGCATGGCCGTCGCCGGGGTACCACCCCGGGTGATGGGGATGGGACCGGTTCCAGCGACTAAGAAGGCCCTGGACCGGGCCCAGCTGGCCCTGGCGGAGATCAATCTGATTGAGCTGAACGAAGCATTTGCCGCCCAGTCGCTGGCGGTGCTCCGGGAGCTGGGCCTCGACCCCCAGGACGACCGGGTCAACCCCAACGGCGGCGCGATCGCTCTTGGCCATCCGCTGGGGTGCTCGGGCAGTAGGATCCTGGTCACACTTATTCATGAGCTTCGGCGGCGGCAGCTCCAGTTCGGGCTGGCCACCATGTGCATCGGGGTGGGTCAGGGGATCGCCGTGGTGGTCGAGAACCTCCGCTGATCCCGGATCCGCTGCGGCGCTTCGATCCGCGGTATCACCGACACGGTTGAAGGAGAGGTTGGGAATGTCCAAGGTCGATGAGATCGCGCACGAATACCTGGCCCAGAACTCCGCCCTGGATCCGATCGCCGCCTCCAGCCGGGGCACCCTGGGCCACGACTCCGAGCTCACCGACTACTCGCCGAAGGGCCAGGGGGCGAGGGCGGAGCTGGCCCGAAACACCCTCGGTCAGGTGGAAAAGCTGGCTCCCGAGTCGGACCGCGACCGACTGGCCGCGGCGGTGATGCGTGACCGCCTCCAGATCGAGGTTGACGTGCATGACTCGGGCGACTGGATGCGCGGCCTCAGCGTCTTCGGCCCGATGACGGCCACCAGCCGGGTCTTCGACCTGATGGCCCAGGATGACGACCACGACTGGGAGGTGATCGCCGAACGGATGGAGAAGGTGCCGGGTTGCGTCCTGGGGATCCAGGAGATGCTGGAGCTTGGCGCCAGCCGAAACCTGGTCTCCGCCCGCCACCAGGCGCTCATCAACGTCGATCGGGCTCGCACCTGGGCCGGGACCGACTCAACTCCCGGCTTCTTCCGCGGGCTGGCGGCCCGCTATCAGGGGCCGAGCCAAAAGCTTCGCTCCCGGCTGGGGCCCGCCGCCGACGCCGCCGACCAGTCCTATCTGGGGTTCGCCGATTTCATCGAGGGCAGCTACCTGGCCCGGGCCCGGGACCAGGAGGGGTGTGGGCCCGAGCTCTATCAGCTGAACTGCCGGGTCTACAACGGGATCGAGATCGACGCGGAGCAGACCTACCAGTGGGGCTGGGAGGAGCTGGGGAGAATCCAGGAGGAGATGGCGCAGACCGCAGAGCGGATCCTGCCCGGCGCCACCCTGGCCAAGGTGATCGAGCTTCTGGAGACCGACCCGGCCCGAGCCATCGAGGGTGAGGAGAATTTCCGCATCTGGAATCAGGAGTTCCTGGACCAGACGATGGCAGCGCTCAGCGGCGTCCATTTCGACATCCCCCTGCCGGTCCAGAGAGTGGAGGCGATGCTCGCTCCGCCCGGGGGCAGCCCGGCCATGTACTACACCCCGCCCACCGAGGACTTCAGCCGGCCCGGACGCACCTGGTACCCGACCCTGGGCCGGACCCACTTTCCGCTCTGGACCGAGATCGCGACCGCCTACCACGAGGGTGTCCCCGGCCATCACCTGCAGCTGGGCCAGGTCTGCTGGCTGAGCGATCGCCTCAATCCATTCCAGGGACTGCTGGGTCTGATCTCCGGGCACGCCGAGGGTTGGGCCCTGTACGCAGAACGGCTGATGGGCGAGCTCGGCTACCTGGAGAACCCCGACTACTACCTGGGCATGCTCGCCAATCAGGCTTTCCGGGCGGCCCGGGTGGTGGTCGACATCGGCCTTCACCTGCAGCTCAAGCTGCCCCAGCACCAGCTGTTCCATCCTGGAGAGGACTGGTCCCGGGAGCTGGCGGTGGAGTTCATGGTCCAGAGTTCAGGCCGATCTCGGGAGTTCTGCACCGGCGAGGTGGACCGCTACCTGGGGGTGCCTGCCCAGGCCATCTCCTACAAGCTGGGAGAGCGGGTCTGGCTGGAGGTCCGCGAGGAGGCGCGGCGTTCCTGGGGCCCGGCCTTCAATCTCAAGGAGTTCCATCGCCAGGCGCTCAACCTGGGCAGCGTCGGGCTCCAGCAATTGCGCGAAGAGATGGTCGAGCCTCGGCCCGACGCGGTCCCGGCCGACTGACCCCAGCTTGACTCGAGACGCGGCCAATTTGGCCGGCCGGGCCGGGCTTCTTCGGATGAACCGGTTTGGCGCAGACTGAGGTGGTCGTGGAGGCCCCCCAGATTGAGAACCTGATGCTCGCCAATCACGTGGAGGCGGTCAACGGGATGCTCTACATCTTGGGAGGCGGCTGGACGGATCACTGGCGCCAGGCGACCAGCCCCACCGGCCAGCCGGTGGTCAGCCAGATCGGGGTCGCGGTCACAGTGTTGGTGCCCTGGACCGCCAGCGGCAACCCCTACCGGCTCCAGTTGAGCATCGAGGACTCGGTCGGAGCCCAGATCGCCAACATCGGCACCCAGCTCAACTCGACCAGGCCCCCCGGGCTGCCTACCGGCGCCGACCTTCGCACCGTGATGGCCCTGACCTTCAATGTGGTCTTTCCCGTGGCCGGGCAATATCGAGTGGTGGCAACCCTGGCCAACCAACCGTCCCGGGAGGTGGATTTTCGGGTTCACGATGTGGTCGTTCCGCCCTCGGCCCAGCCGACTGTGAACTAGGAGCTCACTGGCGGGTACCGGGTCCCGGCCAGTCCTGGGGCGGTTCCCTGGTCCAGGAGCACTCTCATGCCCGACCGCCCGTACGAGGTGAGTTCAGCCTGGTCCCGGCAGGAACCACGGCGGTTCCTACCGGGATCTGATTCAGACTTCCTGGCTGACGTATCCCGGCTCGGAAGCGAGCGCAGGCTGGGCAGGGCGCGCCACCTCACCGATCACCTCCACCAGACCCTCTCCGACCTGTCCTCGGTGGGGGCGGCCGAAGATGGCGAAGATGGAACCAGCGACCACGAAGCTGACCAGGTAGGAGACGTCGCCCAACTGGGGATAGGCTGAGGGGATGGGGCCGACGTACCAGGTCTGGTTCATGAAGGGCACCGAGACCGCGAGCCCGACGATCCAGGCGATGGTCCCCACCCTGACTGTCGAGCTCTGGTCGTAGAGGGCGCGCAGCTCGTACTCGCCCCGGTGCTTGAAGAACCAGTCGACCAGGACCACCGCGACCCAGGGCCCGATCCAGTACGAGAGCAACAGAAGGAAGTCGCTGTACTGGCTGGCAGCCTGGTTGGCGTTGCTGCCGCCGGTGGCCAGCAGCCCGCCCAGAACCCCGACCACGATGGCCGCCTGCCAGCGACGGAATCGGAAGCGCACGGCCGCTGCCACCACCAGGGCCACCAGGATGGCGGCGCCAGCCACGATCGGAGTGGCGATCACGGACTCCTTGTCGGTGATGAGGGTCGAGTTGGCCACCACCAGGACTCCGGCGGTGACCCCTCCGAAGATCACCGCCGCGATCCCGGCCCGCACGAGTGGCGACTTTTCCACCTTGATCACTAGGGCCGACATCGAGCCGCTGTAGATGTTGAGCGCGTTGGCGCACGCGGTGCCGACGGCGATGGCCAGGAGGGCGACCTGAGCCAGCGGTCCGGGCATGAGGAAGGCGATCGCGTTGGCGGGATTGGCGGCGGTGGCCGCCGGCATGGCGATCGAGACGGTGAGCGCCCCCATCCACTCCAGCACCAGGCAGGGGATGAACATCCCGAGCGCCGTCCACCAGATGATGCTGGAGGGCTTGGCAGTCTTGGGGAGGTACCGGGAGTAGTCGGAGGCGAACGGCATCCAGCCCATGGCGTAGGAGAGAGCCAGCCCGATGGTGATGATGAAGCCGCCGGTCGGACCACCGAATGGCACCGGGGCCTTGGGGTTGAACGGCAGGCCGTAGTGGCCAGCCTTGAAGGTGAAGAAGGCCAGGATCAGGAAGACTGCCACCAGGGCCACACTCATCCATTTCTCGAAGGCGTGGATCATGTTGTGGCCGTAGACCGCCAGCGCCACCTGGCCCACCACCATGATCGCCAGAGCGAGGAAGTAGTTGAGGTGGGCCAACTCGGCCAGGGCGAAGGTGCCGTAGACCGTGTTCACAGCGAACCATCCGATCCCAGCCAGGTAGTTCAAACCCGCCGGTCCAAAGTTCCCCAGGAGTCCGAAGGGGACCCGGGACTGGATCATCTGAGGCACCCCCAAACGGGGGCCGAAGGTGCTCAGCACTCCCAGCAGCACTGCGCCCAGGATGTTGCCGATGGCTAAGGCGACGAAGGCTCCCACCATGCTGACGCCGAAGGTGCCCACCGCGAGGTTGCCGATCACCCAGGTCGCCAGCACCAAGTTGGCGGCCATCCAGAGGGTGAACATCTGGAAGGGCTTACCGTGACGCTGACCTTGGGTGATGTGCGCTAGACCGTGGGGCTCGATCTCAAGGACCTCGTCCTTGTACAGGTGTCCTGCACTAGCAACGCTCTCGGCCATCTCACCTCCTCCCGCATCCGATCCCAACGAATTCCCACCAGCTGGTGCGGTCCGCCGACCAACTCCAGTTGGGGAGATTTTCCCCTACATGTAGTGGACTGTCAAGAAGCTGGGCACAACATCTTGCACTCTGATCGGCGCAGGTTGAGCCGGCTGGAAGAGGCGGCGATCCGATTCGTACCGTGGCCCGGTCGCAGCGAATACCCTTCCGACCAGGAGCGGCCGATCATCCGACCAGAGGAGGGAGGCGCCGATGGAAACCAAGATCAACGGAACGACCCTGCCGGTCCTGGAGGTCACGCTTCAGGCGGGGGAGAAGGTGGTTGCCGAGGGGGGCGAGCTCTCCTGGATGACCCCCAACATCAGCCTCCACACCACTACCGGGGCGCTCGGTCAGAGCGGGGTGTTCGGAGCGATAAAACGGGTTGCCAGTGGTTCCTCCATATTTCTTACCGAGTACACGGCCCAGGGCGGAGTCGGCCAGGTGGCCTTCGCCACCAAGCTGCCCGGCACCATCCTGCCCATCGACGTGATCCCGGAGGGGTTCCTGGTTCAGAAGCACGGATTCCTCTGCGCCACCCCCGACGTGGAACTCTCGATGGGATTCCAGCACCGGCTGCGGTCCGGGATGTTCGGCGGGGATGGCTTCGTTTTGCAAAAGGTGACCGGAAGTGGTCAATTCTTCGTTGAACTCTCCGGCGAGGTTGTCCGCAAGGATCTGGCGCAGGGAGAACAGATCCTGGTCCACCCTGGCCACGTCGGCCTCTTCCCAGCCACCATGCCCTTCGAGATCACCACGATGGCTGGGGTCACCAACCTCATGTTCGGGGGCGATGGCGTTTTTCTGGTCCGGCTGTCCGGACCGGGCACGGTGCTGCTGCAGTCCCTGACCATCGTCAAGCTGGCTGCAGCGATTCAGGAATATATGCCCAGCAAGGGCTGAGGCGGAACTTCCGCGGCCGGCTCTCTGGTAGCTTTTCGATCTGCAACTTGACGGGAATACCTTTCCGGTCTACCGTCAGCATCGATAGGCCACCTAGTGGTGGCGGGTGGTTGGGCGGGCTGCCCGAACTTGGCGGTATTGCCTGGGGAGGAAATGCATGCGCCGACCTAGATTTCGTTTGACGACCCTATGCGCGACCTCGGCGGCGGCCCTGACCGCGATCGCCATGGGTGGTGCCGGGGTGGCGGCCGCGACTCCAGCCACCAGCATGGCGGTGATCCCCGGCAGCTATCTGCCGGCCGATGCCCCGGTGACCGGGCAGCTCAGCAGCCCGTCGATGTCGATCGAGGTTGTGCTCCAGCCCGGGAACGTCGCCGGGCTCAACGCTCTTCTCGCCGGCCAGTACACCCAGGGCAGCGCCCAGTACGGGAAGTGGTTGGCCCAAGGCCAGTTCCAGAGCGAGTTCGCTCCGGCCGCTTCCACTGTTGCTGCCGTCTCGGCTTACCTGGAAGGTAAGGGACTGACCGTCCAGTCCAGCTCTTCGGTGTTCCTGTTGAGCGCGACCGGCAGCTCCCAGGCGGTGGAGTCCGCCTTCGCGACTCCGATCGACACCTACAAGACCTCGAACGGCACGTCATTCTTCTCGAACGCCAAGGCGGCGTCGGTGCCGACTTCGGTGGCTGGTGAGGTCCTGGGGGTCGTGGGTCTCAGCAACACCGTGCGGGCGCACAGCTCATTCCAGATCGCCGAGCACCGTCATCCGGTAACGACTCCCAGTTGCGAGACTCCGTACCCGACTGTGGCTCAGTTGGATTCGGGAGTCCAATTCGCCTACGGTTATGGCGGGGGACCGGACTGCAGCGGATTGACCCCCTCGCAGACCAACAGCATCTACAACGCCCCGCAGGCGGGCTCCTCGGCGCAGGGCGCCGGCGCCACCCTGGCGGTGTTCGAGCTCTCCGGTTACACAGAGTCCGACATCACGACTTGGGCGCAGCAGTTTTACGGTCGCTACTACCATCCACGGCTGGTGAACATCAACGTCGATGGCGGCCCGTTGACGTCCAGTTGCCCCAAGGGTGACGAGTGCCTTCCCGGATATGCGGGAGACGTCGAGGTCGACGCTGACCTCGAGCAGGAACTCTCAATCTCCCCGGACATCAACCAGATCCTGGTCTACAACGCGCCCAACGACTACACCGGGCAGACCGAATTGGATGAGTACAACGCAATCGCCAAGGACGACACGGCTGACTCCATCAGCTCGAGCTGGGGAGAGTGCGAGATTGACGCGGGAAGCGCCTATGTCCAGGCCGAGAACCTGATCTTTGAGCAGATGGCGGCTCAGGGCCAGAGCATGTTCTCTTCAGCCGGCGACACCGGCGCCTACGACTGCATCCGCGACGGCAGCGGCAGTCTCGACGAGTACGGCCTTCAGGTCGACGATCCGGCGACCCAACCCTGGGTAACCAGTGTCGGTGGCACCTCGCTGGAAACTGACAACCCCGGCGCCAACCCCACTCCGCAGTATCCGCAGGGGATTGAGTCGGTCTGGAACGTCGATGACCTCTGCAGCGGCAGCAGCGCGGGTCTCGCCGCCTGCGACAGCTCCGGCGCCGGCGGTGGCGGCTCGAGCATGTTCTGGGGCCGACCGGCCTACCAGCGCGGTCCCGGCGTCAACAACAAGGAGACCAAGGTCGGTCCCAGCAAATGTTCGTTGGCAGCTGCCGGACAGGCATGTCGCGAAGTGCCTGACGTCTCGGCCAACGCCGACGAGTACACCCCCTACACCGAGTACTGCACCGGTACGGCCGCCTCCAGCGCCTGTGCTTTCTACGACCAGTACTTCGGCAGTGATTGGTTCGGCATCGGCGGCACCAGCCTGTCGTCACCGCTCTGGGCGGCGACTCTGGCTGACCGCGACGCCTACCAGGGCTACCGTTCCGGCAATGCCAATTACCTGCTCTACGGGTTGTTCAACCAGAACTACCAGAACTACTCGCGCAACGATGGCGACTTCCATGACATCACCGGTGCTGGACAGACAACCAACCAGAACGGCTATTACTACGTGACTCCCGGCTACGACGAGGCGACCGGAATCGGAACGCCTAACTTGAGCAACCTGATCACCGATTACCGCGGCTACTACTAGAATTTAGGCGGCAGGGATGGGCTTCGGCCCATCCCTGCCAGCGGCGTACCGCCGACCGGGCCCGGCTCGGTACTCTTGCACTAGAGTGGCTCGCCGCAACGGGTGCAGCGGAGGGGAACTGGCCTCACGGTAGCGGCCGACGCGGTAACGTTAAGGCGGTCGATTGTCCGCTCGCTCCACTCGGCCAGCGCCATCCGCCTCGAGGAGGGACCAACCATCGCCGCACCATTCTTCGGCTATCACCTACCCAACTACAGCTTTCCGGGCACCGCGGATAACGCTCTCTTCGACCACGTTGCGGAGATGGCGGTCGCGGCGGAGGCAGCCGGCTTCGACATGATCACGGTGATGGACCACTTCTATCAAATCCGCGGAGTGGGTGCGGAAACCGAGCCGATGCTGGAGTCCTACAGCACCTTGGCGGCGCTCTCCCAGCGGACCAAGACCATCTTTCTCAGTGCGCTCGTGACAGGTGTCACCTACCGCAACCCAGCGCTGCTGGCGAAGATGGTCACCACTCTCGATGTTCTCTCCAAGGGGCGCGCGATCCTGGGACTCGGAGCTGCCTGGAACGAGGATGAGCATGCCGGATACGGCTTCGAGTTTCCGCCCATCGGTAGGCGGATGGACCGGCTCGACGAGGCAGCCCAGATCGCCAAGCTCATGTTCAAAGAGGATCGCCCGACCTTCAAGGGCAGATACTTCCACATCGACCGGGCGCTCAATGTTCCCCGGCCGATCCAGCCCGGTGGACCCAGGCTCTTGATCGGGGGAGCCGGCGAGCAGCGCACCCTGCGGATCGTGGCCAAGTACGCCGACATCTCCAACTGGTTTCCCGGTCTCGAGGACACCAAGCGCAAGCTCGGCATCCTGGAGCGCTACTGCGAGGAGGAGGGACGCGACCCGGCGACTATCCTGAAGACAGTCATGTCACCCTGCTTGCTGGCCCTGGACGAGGCGCAGGCCCGCCAGATCAAAGAACGGATCCCGCCGGAACGGCTGGCGACGACGGGAGATCCGGTGCTGCCGGACCGGGCGGCCGAGTTGCTTCGACCGTATCTGGACGCTGGGATCGGGGGCTTCACCTTCGGCAACCCCAACCTCAGCACCCCCGAGCTGCTCGCCGCCGCCGGCGAGCTGAAGCGCCAGCTGAGCTGAGCTCTCGGGGCTGAATCCCCTGGGCCGGCCGCCCTCGGGCAGCCGCCGGGCACCAGCCAGCTGATGCCTGACTGGCCTTGCCCAGAGCTCTCGGCAGATTGTGAGTCGACTTTCAGGGCCAGCTCAGCCGGCAGGCGTTCACTGGGTTTGCGGCCAACCCACCTGATCGACAACCGACCGGGGCGTGCCGCCAACGAGGAACCGCCAATGAAGCGAAAGGCACAACGAATACTGGTGGTCGGCGCCGCCGCCGCCGGCCTGACCGGGCTGGGCGTTGGGGTCGCCTCCCTGACGTCACAGCAGCCGCGGCCAGCGACTCAGGTGGCGCTGCGGCAGCTCAGGTGGCCGCCACAACGACGCCGGCCACATCCCCCGCCACGACCACACCGGGCAGCGGCGCAAATTCCAAGACCTGTCCGAACATGTCCGGTACCAGCAGCGCTGGCGCGACCGGCGGAGCCACCTAGCAGCGCACCCTCCGGGCGCCCGGTCCGCCGATGAGGCTGGGCCGCGGCGCCCGTTCTGGCAGGGGGCTAGCCGGGGGCTTCTGGCTCCGAATGAGAGGAGGTCTGCGAACCCTCCTCCAGGGAGGCCTCCAGCTGCAGAGTTCGGCGGAAGGCGGCCCACACCGCATCTCCAATCACAGTCCGGAACCGTCCGCGTTCCAGGGCGGCCAGGGCTTCGGCCGAGGTACCCCCGGGAGAGGTCACCATGTCTCGCAACTGGGCCGGGTGCTCTCCACTCTGGATGGCGAACTCGATCGATCCTCGCAGGGTCTCGAGCACCAGTCGCCGGGCCAGGTGCCGGGGGAAGCCGAGATGGACTGCCGCCTCAACCAGCGATTCCGAGAAGAGGAAGGCGTAGGTGGGCCCGGTGCCACTGACCGCGGTGGCCATGACCACCTGCCGCTCATCATCCACCTCGAGCTCCGATCCGAGTGCGGAGAGCAGGGCCCGGACCTGGGATTTAGCCTGGGGGGAGACCTCGGGGGTGGCGAACCAGACGCTCACCCCCGCTCCGATCTGGGCCGGGGTGTTGGGCATGGTTCGGACTATGGCGCGATGCTTGAGCTGCGCGCTGAGGGCTGAGGAGCTGGCGCCGGCGACGATGCTGATCACCAGGGTTTCCGGCCGCACCGCCCCCGCCAGCTGGCCGAGCACTCGGGGCAGGACCTGAGGTTTGACCGCCAGCAGCAGAATGTCGGCGCTGCGGGCCACCTCGGCGTTGTCGGCCAGTACTGTCACGCCCAAGCGGTCCGCCAGCTCTCGAGCCCGCTCAGCCCGGGGGTGACTGCAAACCACCTGCGAGCTGCTGAGAAGGCCCTGGCGCAGCAGTCCAGCAATCATGGCCTCGGCCATGACCCCGGCACCCACCACGCCCAGCGTGCTGGAGCTTAGGTCCGCCGCCGAGCCCGGCTGCGCCACGTCATCCTGCTTCATGGGTAGGCGCTAGGTTGCCACATCCGCGGGGAGCACCGTAGCGGCTGGAACCATAACCAGCCGAACTGACACAATCGAGCGGTGCCCCGCCTGTGAGTGGGGGCCGGGATCAGAAGCGCCAAACCAGGGCTTGCCGGGAGGTACCAGCGCCATGCGGGATGACATCAGAGCTGAGACGGTGACCATCGCCGGCCACGGCGGCGATGAGATCGAGGCCTATCTGGCCCAGCCTCTTGGAGAGGGCAAGGTGGGAGCGGTGGTGGTGATCCATCACATGCCCGGCTACGACGCCTGGAGCAAGGAGGTGACCAGGACCTTCGCCGCCCACGGCTATCTGGCCATCTGCCCCAACCTGTACTCCCGGGACGCCCCGGGGGCCAGCCCCGACGACGCGGCGGCCGCGGTGCGGGCCAAGGGGGGGGTGCCGGACGAGCGGCTGGTCGGAGACGTGGGAGGGGCGGCGAACCACCTCCGGTCGCTCTCCTCCAGCAACGGGAAGGTGGGGGTGATTGGGTACTGCTCAGGGGGCCGCCAGTCCTTCCTCTCCGCCTGCAGCCTCCCGCTCGAGGCGGCGGTGATCTGCTACGGGGCCTTCATCGTCGGCGACCCGCCCGAGGGAATGCCCATGAAGGTGACCTCGCTGCTGCACCTGGCCCCCAAGCTTGGCTGTCCGGTGCTGGGGCTGTTCGGGGCCGAGGACCAGTTCCCCTCCCCCGAGCAGGTGGCTGTGCTGGAGAAGACCCTTAGTGATCAGGGCGCCGACTTTGAGTTCCATACCTACCAAGGAGCTGGCCACGCATTCTTCGCCACCGATCGCCCGAGCTACCGGGTCGACGCCGCCAAGGAAGGCTGGGATGAGATCTGGGAGTTCTATGGCCGCCACCTGAGCGGCGGAGCCGCCTGAGGTGTGCACATATCAGACCGAGACCTTGTCTCTCAGGGGAAGCGGCAAGGGAGCCCAAGGTTGGTTCTCAGTGACCGACGCCAGCGTCTACTTCGACCACCCGGTGCATGCTTCCGCCGAGCACACCCTCAACCTGGACTTCCTCAACCCCCAGCTGGGCCCGGGAGCCCGGGTGGCGGTTGAGTTGAATGCCGACTCCGCCCTTGCGCTGGCGGAGGCCATCCGGACGGTTTTGGCTGCCAGCGGCCTGAGCGGAGAACAGCCGCCGCCACCCTAGCCCGGGCCCTCCCGATTCCCTAGACTTGGTCACGTGGCAGAGATGCGCCGCGTGCTGACTGAGCGGCTGGCCCTGGACCACGGTCGCTATCACACCATGCGCTGTAGAGGCTGAACCGGGCCCCAGACGCGCCACCGGAATCGCGGTGCGTGGGAGTCGTGCGCACCGTACCCACCGCTTTCTTGTTGAGAGGATTTCCTGTGTCCACCACTGACCAACTTCTGGCAAACAACGCCCGCTACGCCGCTTCCTTCGACCGAGGAGGACTGCCCATGCCCCCGGCCAACAAGGTCGCCGTCCTGGCCTGCATGGACGCCCGCCTGGTGGTCGGCAAGATCCTGGGCCTGGAGGAGGGCGACGCCCACGTCATTCGCAACGCCGGAGGCGTGGTAACCGACGACGCCATCCGCTCTCTCTTGATCTCCCAGCGGCTGCTGGGGACCGAGGAGATCATCCTGATCCACCACACCGACTGCGGCATGGTCACCTTCCGGGACGACGAGGTCAAGCGCCAGATCGAGGAGGAGACGGGACTGCGCCCTAGCTTCGCCCTGGAGGCCTTCCCTGATGCCGCCGAGGACGTCCGTCAGTCAATTGGCCGGATCAAGTCCAGTCCCTTCATTTCGAAGAAGGACAAGATCAGGGGATTCGTCTACGACGTCAAGACCGGCCGGCTGGACGAGGTGCTCTAGCCGCCCACCATCTCGCGACCGAGGTGGCGCCGCCGCCTGGAGTCGGCGCCACCTCTTCCCGGTGACCCCGCCGGGTCCCGAGCCGACGTCCGACCCTTGGCTGCGGTTGTTACCCTGAGTCGGGCGTGCCCCTGATCTGGTGGTGAGCGCACGGCCCTGCTTGGTTACCAGGATCCGAGTTGGAGTGGTGAGCCGGAATGCTCACCCCAAAGTTGGGAGTTGCAGCTTGGTCCAGCCCAGCACGGAGCCAAACTCCAACCGCTCCCAGCCAACCCCACCGGCCGTCGGCTGGCAGACCCTCGCCGAGTACGGGATTGCCCACCCCGCCCTCGCCGTCTGTGACACCCTGGCCGGGGCCCTCGCATTCTGGCGATCTCATCCGGCTCGCCCCTTGTGCCTGAAGGGGATCACGAGTGCCCATAAATCCCACCTTGGCCTGGTCGCGCTCAACCTGGAATCGGAGGGCGATCTGACCGATGCCTGGGGCAGGCTCAGCGCCGTGGCCGCGGAGCTTGGGCTGGGGCACTCACTCCTGCTCCAGGAGCAGCTTCGGCCGGGGAGGGAGCTGATCCTGGGTGGCCGGCGCGACCCGATCTTCGGACCGGTCGTGCTCCTGGGGTTGGGGGGAACACTGGCGGAGGTATTGGGGCAGACCCGGACCCGGCTGGCCCCCCTCACCGCAGCTCAGGCGGAGGAGATCACGGCTGAGGTCCTGGGAAGGGCCGACCCACAGGTCGTCCAACTGGTGATGGCTACCTCCCGTCTGCTGCTGGATCACGAGGAGGTTGAGGAGCTGGACCTCAATCCCGTGATCCTCACCCAGGCGGGTCCGGTGGCCGCCGATCTGCGGGTGATCTTGGGGGCACCTGGGACAGAGTCGCCGACCATTCCCCAGGGGAAGGCGGCCCCACCGGCTGAACTCGCCATCGGGCGGATGGTGGCGCCCAGCTCGATGGCCTTGATCGGCGCCAGCACCGACATCGGCAAGGCTGGCGGTCGAGTGCTGCACTACCTGAAGGAGTGGGGCCTGGCCGACCGGGTCCACCTGGTCAACTCCCGCACCTCCCAGATCGGTGATCTCCCCACCGTGGCGGCGGTTGCCGAATTGCCTCCGGGGGTCGAGGTGGCGGTGATCGCGACCTCGGCCGAGGCGGTCGCCGGGATCCTGGTGGAGTGCGCCGACCAGGGAATCGGAGCGGCAATCGTCTTTGCGAGCGGCTTCAAGGAGGCGGGACGGGAGTCGCTTGAGGACGAGGTCCGCCAGATCGCCAGGAGCCGAGGGATCCGGGTCTGTGGGGTCAACTCGATCGGGGTGGTCGGCGAACTGCCACTCACCTTCAGCCGGGCGCTGAACTACCCCCATTCGGTGGCCGGGTCGGTCTCCTACGTCACCCAGAGTGGAGCCATGGGAGGAGGCTTGCTGGTCCGCTCCTGGGCCCATCGGCTGGGCACGGCGCGGTTCTTCTGCGTTGGCAATCAGACCGACCTGACCATTCCGGACTTTCTCCGCTTCCTGGCCGAGGATCCCAGCACCCGAACCGTGGGACTCTTCGTGGAGGGAGTGGAGGACGGCCGCGACTTTGCCCAGTCCGTCGCGGCGGTCACCGCCGCCGGCAAGGGGCTGGTGGTGCTGCGCTCCGGGGTCACCGAGGCGGGCTCGCTGGCGGCTCGCTCCCACACCGGCGTCCTGGCTGGCCGGGACCACCTCTACGACCAGGTGATCGCCGCCAGCGGCGCGGTGCGGGTCACCGAACTGACCGAGCTGGTCGCGGTCTGCGAAGCATTGGACTGGCAACCACCAGCCAGGGGGCGGCGGCTGGGCATCGTCGCCACCTCCGGCGCCGCCTGCAGCCTGCTGGCCGACGGGGCGCTCGACCACGGCATGACGCTCCCGCCCTGGAGCGAGGAGACCGCCCTGGCCATCCACTCGGTGCTGCCGCCATTTGCTGCGGTGGCCAACCCGATTGACACGACGGCCACCGTGCTCAGGGACCCTGCGCTGCTGGGCCGGACCCTGAAGTGTGTCGCTAACGCTCCCGAGGTTGACGTGATCCTGGTATCGCTCTCAACCATCCTGGGTGACTCTTCCTTGCTGGTGGCGGACGACCTCATCCGGGCGGTTGGCCGCGGCAGCAAGCCGATGGTGGTGACCTGGAGCCTGCCGGAAGCCGTCTGCCAGGAAGCCTTTGACCGACTTAGGGAGGCGCGAATTCCGGTCTTCGACTCCCTCTCTCTGGGACTCCTGGCGGTGAGATCGCTCGACCGACTGGGCCGGCCCGGCGCCTGAGCGCTAGCTCAGTTGCGCTCGAGAGTTGGCAGGGACTCGAGATGGCTGAGCGCGATGCCGTCGAATCTGGCCGGGAGGGGCAGGAGCGGCGCTAGCTGCTGAGGGTCGCAGAGTGGCATCGAGGCCGGGTCGCTGAGGATCACCTGCAGTCCCAGCTCCGCCGCTCCGATCAGGACCGCGTCGCGACCGAACCTTGGCTTGACCAAATCCACGCGCTGGTGCTCAGCGTCGTAGATGCCCTGGTGAAGCAGCTCGGAGATCGTCGGCTGGGCTAGGTCCAGTAGCTCCTCGAACATCCCGCCCAGGATCAGCATCTCCGGATTGAGGCTGTTGACCAGGTCGATCAGGCCCACGCTGATCCACCTGGCGGTGGCCTGGACCGCAGCCAGGCAGTCGGGGTCTCCTTCCCGGGCCAGTCGTATGACCTTCTCGGCCGGCGAGCGGCCCCCAGGCTGGAGCCCGGCCCGCCGGACCAGGGCGTCCTCGCCGACCTCGGTCTCCCAGCATCCCCGCGCCCCACAGTGGCAGGCAGACCCGTCCGGGTTCACCTGCATGTGGCCAACCTCGCCGCCGTACCCGGTTGATCCCTCCAGCATCCGCCCGGCGGTGATGATTCCGCCGCCGACTCCGGCCTCCGCGTGCAGATAGACCAGGTCGTTGACTCCGCTGGCGATCCCTCGGGAGTGCTCGGCCATCGCCCCCAGGTTGGCATCGTTGCCGACCAGGACCGCGGCGTCGCCGGCAACCGTCGCCTGCAGCCGCTCAGCCAAGGGAACATTGCGCCAACCTAGGTTGGGCGCGAAGTGGACCAGACCGTCCCGGGGACGCACCGCTCCGGGGACCGCCACCCCCATCGCCACCGTTGTGAATGACCCCTTGGAGCGCACTAGCAACGAACCCGCCAGTTCGGTGATGCTGGCGACGACCCGCTCGAAGGAGCGGTCCTGGTCGGTGGAGAGCAGGCAGCGGTCCCGGTCGATCACCAACCCGCCCAGGCTCACCAGGGCCAGGGTGATGGCGTCTACCCCGATCTCGACTGCGATCACCATGAAGGTGTCCGACCGAGCGCTGATCACCTTGGATGGACGTCCCTGGGCACCCCGCTCCGGTTCGGCGTCCTCGATGGCCAGCCGGCGGCTGGCTAGCTCGTCGACCAGGGTGCCGATGGTGGCCCGGTTCAGTCCCAAGAGCCGGGTCAGCTGGGCCCGGGAGGTTGGGCCGTGCCGATGCAAGTGGCCCAGCAGAGTGGCGAGGTTGTGCCGACGAACAGCCTCCTGGGTCGCCCCACGCTCAGTCCGGGCCACGGTCCTCCTGTCGCAGCGTGGGGTTGGGCCCCGTCCCGGAGCTATCACGGGAGTCCCGCCCGGCCGTCCCCGCAGAGCGGTCGTGCTGAATTGTGGCGGAATTATCCGTCGGCACTTCTGAACGCCCGTCCCCGGCGGGCCACCCTGTCTACAGTCAGCGCCGCGAGCAGCACCAGGCCGGTGACCATGTACTGGACTGCGGCAGACATGTTCAGAAGTCCCATGCCGTTGTAGATCGCCGCGATCACCACTCCGCCGAGCAGGGCGTGCACCGGTTTGCCGCGTCCTCCGAACAGACTCGCGCCGCCGATAACTGCCGCCGCCACCGCGTACAGGACGTAGGTGCCGCCATCGATGTCAGTCGCGATGGAGCCCAGGCGGGACTCGTAAACAATACCCGCCAGCCCCGCAACCAGGCCCGAAAGTCCGAAGGCGGCGGTCCGGATCCAGGTCAGGTTGACACCGGCCCGACGGGCGGCCTCGGCGTTGCCCCCTATCGCATAGACATACCGGCCGAAGCGGGTCGAACTGAGGAGGAAGGAGGCCGCCACCAGGATCACCAGAATTGCCGGAATCACTGGCGGAATCCCGCTGAACGGAGACGCGGCCGTTCCCCGCGGGCTGTTGAAAATCAACACCAGCAGGACTCCGGCCACTGCGACCATCGCCATCCGGAGGAGGGTCAGTCTCATGGGTGGCGCCGCCAGTCCACGACTCCGGCGTCGAGCCTCGCGGCGGAGGGTGAGAGCCACGTAGATCACCATCACCACCACCAAGGTGATCCAGCCCTCGATCGCCGTCATATTGCCGTTGACCAGGTTGAAGATCACCGGGTTGTTGGAGACGGAGATCACTCCACCGCTGGTCGGGCTGGTGATGTTCACCAGCTGGATCATCGCGCCTTCCCAGAACAGTAGACCGGCGAGGGTCACCACGAAGGACGGCAGATGCAGCCGGGTAATCAGCGTTCCGTGGAGGATGCCGATGGCGGTGGTGGTTGCCATTCCGGCCAAGATCGCCAAATACCAGGGCAGTCCCACCGGCCCCACCAGCAGGGCCACTACCACTGCTCCAAAACCAGCCACGTAGCCCACCGAAAGGTCGATCTCGCCGAGGAGTAGGACGAAAACTTCAGCCAACCCGAAGAGCACGAAGACCGTTCCCTGGACCAGCAGGTTGGTGATGTTTCCCGAAGAGAGAAATAGCTGATTCTGGGACTGAAAGATGAGGACGATCGCCGCCAGCCCGATCACGATGGGCAGGACACCGGTGTCGCCACCCCGGACCCGTACCCACCACGCGCGCATGTAGCCGCTGATGGAAGTGGCTACCAGTTCTGGGGCGATTGCCAGGTCTGCCTCTTGGGCGGCGGCGGCAGTCTGCCCCTCGTCGTCTAGCGCTGGCCCGCCCGCCCGGGACTCACCCTGCTCCGGGATTACTCCCGGTGGGCCGGAATTGGTGGTGGTCATCCGGGACTCGGAGCCGTGGTGGCCGCCCGCTGAGCGCGGCCAGTGGTCATGTACTCCACCGCCAGCTGACGGTCGAAGTCGGAGGCAGGCCCGTCGGCGACCAGGTGGCCGAGGTAGAGGACGGCCAGCCGGTCGGCCACCTCGAACACGTCGTTGAGATTGTGGGACACCATCAGGACGGTGACCCCCTGCTCGGCCAGCCGCTTGACCAGTCCCAGGACCATGGCGGTCTGAGCCACTCCCAGCGCGGCGGTGGGTTCGTCCAGGATCACCAGCTTTGAGTGGGCCATCACCGCTCGGGCCACGGCGACCGTCTGTCGCTGTCCACCCGAGAGAGAGGCGACCGGCTGGCGGATCGAGCGCACGGTGGTGACCGCCAGTGCGTCCAGGGTTTCACGCGCGGTCAGCTCCATGGTGATTTCGTCGAGGGTGCCGAGACGCGACGGCTCATGACCCAGGAACATGTTCTGAACAATGTCCAAATTGTCACAGAGCGCCAGGTCTTGGTAGACGGTGGTGATCCCCAGCCCAGTGGCGTCCTTGGGGCTGTGCAAGTGGACCACCTTGTCCTGCCAGAGAATCTTCCCACCGTCCGGAGGCCAGATGCCGGAGATGGTTTTGATCATCGCCGTCTTGCCGGCACCGTTATCACCAACCAGGGCGGTCACCTTGCCCGCCTGTAGGACGAGGTCGATCCCGACCAGCGCCTGCACGGGACCGAAGTTCTTGCAGATGCCCTGAAGCTGGAGTAGGGCCCCGCCGCTGCCCGGCGGGGGCGGGGACTCGATGTCCCCACCCCTACCGGGTGCCCGGCTTGGGCCATTCGTGGAAATCGACACTCTAGGAAAGTTTAGGTAGACGGGGTCAGGGCTTGATCCCAGCCGCTTTGCAGTCCTTGGAGAAGGGACTCGCGCAGAGTTCGTAGGCCGGCACAAAGTCGTCCGCGATGACAGTCGAGTTCATGTTCTTGGTAGTCACCCATTCCGGCTTCAAGAGAACCGATGGCACGGCCACGTTGTTGACGGTGTCCTCAGTTGTGGAGTTGACCAGAGAGGCCGGAGGAGTCTTGCCCGCCCGCAGGTAGATGGCCAGCGCCACGGCCGCCTGCGCCTCTTCGTAGATCGGCTTGTAGACAGTGCCGCACTGGTAGCCGCTGAGCACGTTCTGAAGACCGACCAATGTCGCATCCTGACCGGTGGTCGGGAAGGTCTTGGGCTTGATGTGCAGCGACTGCAGGTAGCTGATGATCGGAGCGCCGGTCTCGTCGTTCGGGATCACGGCAGAGTTGATGTTGGAGTGGGCCGTGTAGGCCTGCTGGAACTCAGTGAGGGCGTCCGAAGGAGTCCAGGTGCCGGCGGTGTTGGCGACGTCGACGTACTTGCCATCCTTGAAGTAGGGCGCGAGCACCTTGTCGTAGCCCTGGGCGAAGAGAGTGGCGTTGTTGTCGGTGGTCGCACCGTGCATCACCATCACTTCGGGCTTCTTCACGTGCCAGGCAGCCGCACAGGCGACGAATCCTTTGCCGATGAGGGTGCCGACCTTGACGTTGTTGAAGCTGACGTAGTACTCGCGGCTGCCGCCGAGGGTCAGCCGGTCGTAGTCAATGACATCCACGCCGTGGCTCTTGGCGTAGGTCTCGATGGCCGCCCCGACGCCGGAATCAAGCGGATCCATGATGATCACCTTGGAGCCTGCGGTGACCGCCGCCTCGGCGTCACTGAGCTCCGTGGCATCAACGCCTTCGGCGTTCTCTACGGTGATGTCGGCTGCCGGCAGGTCGGCGGTCATCATCGCCGTGGTCAGGAAGGGCGCGTCGAACTCGGTGTAGCGCGCCGAGCTGACGGTGTCCGGCAGGATCGCGGTGATTCCACCCTTGCCTTCCTTGACCAGGGACCTGAGCCTCACCATCGCCGAGAAGTTCCGATTGAATGACGTTGGTGTCAGAGCGCTTGCCGCGGTGGTGACCGCCTTGGCGGGTCTAGTCGCGGCGTTGACGGTGCCGCTGGCTCCTAGGACAACGGCGGCCAGCGCCGTCACTCCCAGCACCGCCATTCGAAGGGCGCCCACCCTGGGGCTCCGGATCCGAGTTCGACTTCCCATGCTTTGCCTCTCCTAACTTTCCTAACGACTACAGCTGCCCTTTCCAAACGGACTCGCACTCCCACCGGGCCGCGATTCAACCCTCTGAAATCAGTGACTCCCCGAACGCTTCCCCTGGATGCTGGCCCCGCGGGCCCTGGTGGTTACCTGCCCCGAATCGGCGTCCAGCGAAGATCGGAAGACTGACCGACCAACTCTGGAAGCCATCTCGGCAACCGGCCCACCCCTTGATCCGCGGCCGCCCACCGGCGGCGCCTGCTCGGCCACGCGGCAGCATATGTTGTCGCCCGCAACTTGTCAATAGCCCGTTGGGGTGAGGTGGTAGTTCAGCGAATCTGACTGGTCCTAACGGTTTACCGATTCTGTCCGGCCATCACGGACAAGATCGTTTTGAACTCAGCTGAGCGGATTTGGGGCTGACGCTGGCTCAGATCGAGGCCGGTGGGTGAGCGCTGCGTGGGGAGGTCCGGTGCCTTCCGGTCACTCCTCGGCAGGGTCACCGGTGCGCCGCCTGCCCCCAAGGAAGGTGTCGACGAAGTCGGGACTGGCGATGAGATCCGCCGGCGCCCCCTCCATCTGGCACTGGCCGCCGGTCAGCACATAGGTCCGATCCGAGATGGCCAGCACCGCCCGAGCTCGCTGCTCGACCACCAGCACCGAGGCACCGGTGGCGCTCAGCTGCCGGATGTGATCATCCAGAAGGGTGTGAGCCAGGGCAGGCGCCAGGTTGGCAGTGGGCTCATCGAGGATGAAGGCCCGCGGCTCAAGCATCAGCACCCGGCCCATGGCCAGCATCTTGCGCTCGCCCCCGGAGAGCCGGCCCGCCTTCCGGGAGAGCATCTTGGCCAGCTGGGGGAACACCTCCAGGACATGGCTGATCCTCCCCGGGACCTCACGGACCGGCAGCAGGTAGCCACCCATCTCCAGGTTCTCGCGCACGCTCATCGGCGCGAAGACGTCATCGACCTGGGGGACGTAGCCGACCCCGGCGCGAGCGGCTGCGTCGGGTGCCCAGTTGGTGACCTCCGCGCCGTCCCAGAGCACCTTGCCAGAGAGCACCTGGACCACCCCGACCAGCGCCTTGAGCAGGGTGCTCTTCCCCGAGCCGTTGGGCCCAACCACCGAGACAACCTCACCGGGTGCGACCCGGATGGTGAGCTCCTGGACGACGGCCCGCCCGGCGTATCCGGCGGAGAGCAACTCGGCCGAAAGCGCCGCCCCTTTGGTCTTGGCCGCAGGCACCACCGGCTCAGCCGACAAGGTAGGCCTCCACCACCTCGGATTGGCCCCGCAGTTCGGCCATGCTGCCCTCGGCCAGAACCCGGCCCTCGGCCATCACGATCACCGGTTCGCAGAACTCGTCCATGAAGGCGAGCTCATGCTCGACCAAGAGGATGGTCATGCCGTCGGCACAGAGCGCCTGCAGGCTCTTGCCGATCTTGCGGGCCAGGGTCGGGTGGATCCCGGCCATCGGCTCGTCGAGGAGCAGCAGCTGAGGCCGGGCCATCAGGGCTCGCATGATCTCCACCAGCCGGCGTTGCCCTCCGGAGAGGTTGCCGGCATAACTGTCGGCGTACTCGATGAGTCCGAACTGCTCCATCAGTGTCCTCGCCTCTTCCACGGCAGCTAGCTCCTCGCTGCGCCAATAGCGGCGGCCCCTCAGGGCACCGAGGAAGGTGTCGCCGCGCTGATCGGGGACCGCCGCGAGCAGGTTCTCGACCACGGTGAGCCGCTTGAACTCGCTGGCCAGCTGGAAGGTGCGCACCAATCCGGCCCGGGCACGCCGGAAGGCCGGGGTGCTGGTCACATCTTGGCCCTGGTACAGGATCCTCCCCTCGGTCGACTTGACGGTGCCGGCCAGAGCCGAGAGGAGAGTCGATTTGCCTGCCCCATTGGGCCCAATCAGCCCAGTCAGTCGCCCCCGGGCGATGCTGATGCTGACCCCGTCCACTGCCCGCAAGCCTCCATAGTCGACCACCACCCCCTCGGTCGAAAGAGCGGGTCCGTCCTTATTGCGTGCTCCATCGGAGGACGACGACCGGGCGGGGATCATGGTGATCTGCCCTGACGCCCCGGCGGCGCTCCGCTTGGCGGCCAGCGCCTGGGCCTTGGCGAAGATCCGGCGGCGCTGCTCCGGGATGATCCCCTGCGGCCGGAACCAGAGGAAGCCCACGATCAGGACCCCGATGGCCACCCACTGGAAGGCCGGGATCATGCCGGGCGGGCCGAGCGAGGACGGGATGAAACGGGTCGCCTCCTCGAAGCCGAGGGGCACCAGCAGCGCCCCCAGAATCGCTCCCTTGTGGTTGCCGGTTCCACCGATGATCACCGCGGCGAACAGAACGATGGTCTCGGCGTAGCCCCAGGCACCCGGTGACCACAGGGTGATGAATCCGACCAGAACCCCCCCCGAGAGACCGGCGGCCATACCGCCCAGAACCAACATCGCGGTGCGCAGGCTCAGCAGGTCCTTGCCCAGAGCGTTGGCGACCGGGCTGTTGTCGCGCATCGCCCGCAGGCTGCGCCCGTAGGGGGATTCGGTGATCCGGCGGAACAGGAAATATATGGCCAGCGCCAGCACCGCCGCGACCACTCCGTAGCCCCACTGGTAGGTCTGCCCCTGGGGATTGAGCAGGTTCTGCAGCGGCTGCGGGACGAGCGAGAGTCCGGCCGCGCCATTGAACAGGGGCACGAAGTTTGTCACCAGGAGGTTGGCCATCACCGCGGTCACCAATAACCCAATCGCGGCCACCTGCCCGGTGAGCCGTCTACCCACCAGAAGCGTGAAGGGGAGCGCCACCAGTCCTCCCACCACCGCCGCCCCGATCCAAGGGATGGGGAACGGCAGGCCGAAACCGCCGATGTAGCTCTGGAATCCGCCGTTGGCCGTGTCGTGGGGCAGCGCCAAGACGGCGGCCGTGTACGCGCCGGCTGCCTGGAAGATGATGTAGCCGAAGTTGCTGACTCCGGCTACTCCGAATTGCATCGAGAGCCCCAGGCAGGCGATCGCGTCCACCGCGCCGTAGATCAAGAGGTTGGCCAGGTAGAAAAGGGTGGCCTGGCTCACGAGGCTCGGCCCCGAGTTTCCCCACCGGATGGAGGGAATGCGCGCGGTGAAATCATTGGAACTGAACCCACCTCGTCAGCCGATTGCCCCGGCGTTGAACAGTCCACGGGGCCGGACCGCAAGGATCACCAGGAGGATTACGAAAGCCGTCACATACTTGTAGTCCGAGGTGATGAACACCGCGCTGACCTCGGTGGCCACGCCGATGACCAGTGCCCCCAGCATCGCTCCGTACGGTTGTCCGGGGCCTCCGAGGAACACAGCGGCGAGGATGAGGACCAGGAAGAGGTCAGCACTGGTGGCCCCGAAACTGCCCGAGTTGATGGCGAAAACCGTGCCCGCGACGCCGCACAGGGCGCCCGTGATCAGACAAGCCATGGTCACCACCCGATCGGTCCGGATGCCGCAATTTCGGGCGAGCGTGCGGTCGGCGGCGGTCGCGCGCATGGCCTTGCCAAAGCGGGTGTAGCTGAGCAGCAGATGGAGTCCGACCATGAAGGCCAGACTGAGGCCGATGATCACCAACTGCACCACTGTGAAAATTAGCCCGCCGAAGGTGACTGTCGCGCCCTGGCTCATGGTGTAGGAGACGTTGGCGGGACCCTCGAGCGCCTGGACCGTGTACTCGATCATCAGCAGCAGGCCCAGCGAGACGATGACCACCGCTGTGTGAGACGTCCCCCGGCGCTGGAAAGGAGCGTAGATGTACTTATTGATCACCAGCGAGATGAGCGCTCCGAAGGCCGCCGCCACCACCATCCCTATCCAAACCGACTGGCCGTGGCCCAGCTGGTTGATCAGATAGGCGACATATGCGCTGGCGATCATCACCGATGCGTAAGCCAGATTCAGCACACCGGTGACCCCGAATTGCACGGTGAAACCGACGGCGGAGATAGCCAGTACCGAGGCGGTGACGATGCCGAATCCGATGGAGGCTAAGAAGAGGGTCATGTGGGCGAGGGGTTCCCTAGCGCGCAGTGGACCGGGTGGGGCGCCATTCGCCCCACCCGGTCGAGATTCATCCCTGGGCTGCGG
>JBARIA010000034.1:0-4632 GCA_049799515.1 Candidatus Dormiibacterota bacterium
CCGGTCGATGGCCCAACCGACCACTTTTCGCGAGTAGAGGTCGAGCACCACGCAGCAGTAGAGCTTGCCTTCGCTCGTCCAGTGCTCGGTGATATCGGTGAACCTGGCCTTGACCCCATTCGGTGGACCACGGTCATGGTGCCCGTCTGTCGCAGGTGATGGTGCCCGATCCGGGCAGGCTGCTGGGGCTGGTAGTTCCGGGTGGGGTCGAGGGTGAGTTCGCGGATGAGGGTGCCGTCTTCGGCGAGGACGCGCACCTGCCGGTCAGCGATGAGCAGGCGGACGGGTTGGTGCTTGAAGGCGCGGCCGAGGCCGATGTGGAGAAGGCGGCCCATGTAGCGCAGTGAACCGCCCCGGGAGAGTTGGAGACTCCATTCGTTGAGTGGATGGAGAGGTGACAAGCACGGCGAGGTGCCCGGACGAGCTGCGGGAGCGGTCGGCGCGGTTGACGGCCGGCATCCCGGGGCTGCGGGGACAGCGCCGGTCAGCGACTACCTCAAGCCGCTGTGGCCACCGCCAAGGGCAGAACCCTAGTCCGCCTGAGCAGCCCGCAGCTTCTTCGCCAATGACTGCAGCAGCTTCCAGGCGATGGTGCCGTTCGACTCGACCAGTGGTCGGAACTCCCAGAAGGTGAGCCCGTAGCAGAGGAGCTCGCCCGTCGCGGTGATCGTCGCCGAACGCCGGCCCTCGTCGATGAGCGCGATCTCACCGAAGTAGTCGCCAGGCTGGAGCGGCGGTCGCTCCGCGGCGCCGACTGTGACCTTGGCGTCTCCCGAGGCGATGACGAAGAAGGCCGCACCGCCCGACCCCTCCATGACGATGGTCTCCCCCCGGGCGAAGCGGCGCTCCTTGAAGAGGCGCGCCACCTGCTCCAGCTCGGTCCGGTCCAGCTCGGCGAACAGCGGTACCCGCTGGAGGAGCTCGATGGGGGCGCCTGCCATCAACCGGATCCTAGCGCCCAGTCCTGGTGACCGCACGGCACTGCAGCAGGTAGAGGGTCCCTCCGGCAAACGCCCACTCAATGTCGCGCGCCGGTCCGTAGACCTGCTCGCAGCGGAGCGCCAGCCGGTTCAGCTCCCCAAGCTGGTCATCGTCAAGGCAGAGCCGCTCGACCAGCTCGGCCGGGACCGTCCCCTCGACGGTGCCCCCGCTCGCGACCGCGCGGATCGCGACCCGCTTCAAGCCCGGTTTGCGTTCCAGAGCCTCGCCCGATCGGTCGACCCGGTAGTGGTCCGGGATCACGATCCCGCCGACCACCGCCTCCCCCAGTCCCCAGCTGCCCTCGATGACCCGCTCATCCGCCCCGTTCATCGGGTTCTGGGTGAACATGACTCCGGCGACGTCCGGATTCAGCAGCGACTGAATCACGACCCCGACGCTCGGGCGAGTGAAGAGGCCGACCCGCTGGCGGTAGGTGATGGCGGAGTCCGAGTTGGCCGACCACCAGATGTCCCGCACCGCCGATGGCAGCTCCGCCATGGAGGGGACGTTGAGCACGGTGAGGTGCTGTCCGGCGAAGCTGGCCTCGGCACCGTCCTCGTCGACGGCGGACGAACGCACGGCGAGCGGGCGTGGCAGTGGCCCGGCGGACTGCACCACGCTCTCCAGCGCGCTCTCCTCCCCGCTGGCCACGGCCTCGACGATCGCCCCGGAGAGCGCAACCCCAGGGGGCACCGGCAGGCCCGCTCGAGTCGCCTCCCCCAACCCCACTGCCTTGGAGCCGAATACCGCCGCGTCGCGCGCCTCTTTGAGGGAGCAGACCTCGTTCACGTGAGCACGGTCACCTCGCCGAGATTCCCATCGACCCGGACCCGACTCCCATCGGCGATGCGTTCGGTGGCCTCCCGGGTCCCCACCACCCCGGGGATGCCGTACTCGCGAGCGACGATCGCCGAGTGGGAGAGCAGCCCCCCGTGGTCGGTGACGATCGCCCCGAGCAGCGGCAAGAGGATGTTGAAGGCCTCAGAGGTCGACTCGGTCACCAGGACATCCCCCTGAACGATTCGGTGGAATTCGGCGGGGCCCGAGATGCGTCGGGCCGGCCCCTCGTACACCCCCTGGCTCGCCGCCAGCCCCCGCAGGAGGAACTCCTCTTGCTCAGCCGTCGAGCTCCCAAATATCTCTCCCATGGCGAAGCCGGTTGCGCGCATGAGGCGGGCCACCCCGGGCGGCAGGTGGGAGGGGTCGGGCGGGGGCGGCGGCGGTGAGCCCAGGAATTGGGGCGCGTCGTTGGGGCCGTGGGTGGTGCGGTATTCCAAGCGCGCCGCCAGCTCTTCCGCCGAGGGACCAGTGGATCCGGTGAGCATGGCGCACATCTCCTCCAAGCCAGCATCGATTAGATGGAGGGGGTCCTGGATGCGTCCCCTGGCGGCCAGTCGGCGACCGCCCGCCAGGACCGCCCGGCGCATCAGTCCCGACGCCCAGATATCGCTGTATATCCCGCGCTCGTCGCGCAGGCGGTACGTCAGCCGGGCTTCCCCCAGCAACTCGTCGAACTCGGCCTGATGCTCTGCCGGGACCCGCCCGCGGACTTCAGCGACCTGCTGGTCGAGGTCCGTCGCTTCCCGGGGCCCATCCGAGACGGCCACCCGGATCGCCCGAAGCAGGGCATCAGGCAATTCCAAGGCGAACGGCTCGCAGATGTCGAAACCGTCGAGAAGTCGGTATCCGACCAGGTCCAGGTAACCTGACACCGCGGCTCCCGCTGGGGTCGGGAGGGCGCGCAAATCCGAGAGCACGCGTCCCGGGTCGTCGTCGGACTGGAGAAGTTCCCCAGCCTCGGTGTCGCTGGCGAGGGTATCCCTGAGCCGCTCGAGCTCGGCGGACCCGCCTGAGGACACCTCCGCCGACCCTCGCAGCAGGCCGAGCAACTGAGCGGTGGGTAGGCCAGTCCAGTCCCCGACCTGCACCAGGAAGTCCCCGGTGGGCAGCATCGCCCCCCCGGTGTACCGCATGTGCTGGGCCATCATCGCCGCATGGTGGTCGCGGCACCGGGTGAGGTACCCGACCAGCTCGGAGTCGGAGAGGGCGTCGGGATCGACCGCCTGCAGCTCGCGATCGGTGGCGATCGCGGTGGGCTTGCTCACCTCGTCCCACTCGCGAAGCTGCTCTCGCCAGAGCTTCTTCTGGAACACCTCCTCGGCGCGCTGGAAGCGCTGGGGGATCTCCCCCTCGGCCACTGGCCGCATGGTGCTGTAGGCGTAGCCATTCAGGTAGGCCGACTCCATGCCGTCGAAGAGCATTCCGTAGTAGCGAGTGAAATCGCGAGTGCCCCGGAGCATGGCGGCGGGATTGGTCTCGGCCCAATAGCGGGTCGCCGGACGGGGAAAGTGGACAGGATCCCGGGCCCAGGCGCCCGGGCCTGGAGGTTCGAAGCTAAGCTCGGTTGTCTTCGTGATGGCCACCCTCCGAATCCCCGTTCGCCCCAACTGCCCCACCGCGCGGGCGCTGTGGCCGGATTATGGGACCTCGGCAGCACTCCAGCAAGCGGGCGTCGCCCCCCACCGGACGACCCCGAGTCGGGGCCCCTAGGCTCCGTGTCCGCCCTCCAGCGGGTTCGCCGAGTCCCTCGGCGCTGGCCCCTGCTCGCCGGTACTTAGCCCGGAGACGCTTCAACTGCCGCACCGAACCGCCAACCAACTGGGCCGCGTCCGCCACCGTCTCCGCGCCCTTCTCCAAATGGGTCGGTACCAGCACCCGCCGCTGCTCAGCTGCGCGTAGGGCCACCCACTCTTCTCTGATGGGGTGACAGAGTCGCTGAACAGTTAGCTGGTGTCAGATTCGCTGAAGTACAACACAGGGGCGGACGCCTGTTTGACGGTTCAGCGAATGCCGGTTACAATAAGCCGACTTTGCGGACAGAATTCGGACTTCGACCGGCCGGCGAGGAGCTAAGGCTCCGCGCATCCCTACTCGCAGGAGGGCCGGTCAGCTAGCGCAACCGCATCGCTAGAGAAAAGACCGGTTCCCGAAGTCTCGGGCACCGGTCTTTTTTTGTAGCCGCGAGCCGCCGGCCGCCAAGTCATGCAACCTCAACCATCCCGCCGCACACTCAGGTCGCCCCCGGGGGCAACGGCCGACCCTGCCCCAGAACATTTCTCTGAGCCGTCCTCTGGGCTCCTCGACCCCCAGCTCGAGCATGACGGATGCGGGGTTGGATTCGTCGCCAGTCGGCAAAGGGAGCCGTCCCGCCAGGTCGTCGAGCTGGCTCTGACAGCGCTGCGCCGGCTGCTCCACCGGGGTGCCTTCGGAGCCGACCCGCGCACCGGCGACGGGGCCGGTATCCTGATCCAGATTCCGGACGCCTTCCTGCGCCGGGTCGGTGCCGAACTCGGCATCTCACTACCGGGGCCGGGTCGCTATGCCGTGGCCACCGTTTTCCTGCCTCGCCGTCGAGCCGACCGGGAGACTTGCCGGGCAGTCATCGAAGCCGCCTTAGCCGAAGCCAAGTTGCACCTGCTCGGCTGGCGCGAGGTGCCGGTGCGGCCGCGGGCGATCGGGCCGGTCGCCCGCAGCGGTCGGCCGATCATCGAGCAGGCGTTCATAAGCGGGCGCCGCAGCGGACCGGCCTTGGAGTCTGCCCTCTACCCGGTCCGCAAGCGGATCGAGAGCCGGGTGGGATCGCTCTCCTTG
>JBARIA010000035.1:0-12078 GCA_049799515.1 Candidatus Dormiibacterota bacterium
GGCCTGGCCGGGAGCGCCCGGGGACTGCCCTGGCCAGCAGCGCCAGCCTGCCGGCGGCGGCAACGCCCTGCCGCAGATCCAGATCGAAGCGGCTCCGCCGGGCCCGGATGTCCGCCTCGATCGACTCCCGCAGCTCTCGGGGAGCCTGGGCGTTGAAGGTCCTGACCGCCAGCACCGTCAGGGCGATGGCGTCCATCTGGCCCAGCACTGGGACCCAGGCGGGAAGGTCGATGGCGGGGTTGAGGATCAGGGCCAGCGAGCCGGCCAGGGCCGCCTTGAGGGGAGCGGGTGTGCGGGGATCCCGGGCCAGGCAGTAGGCCAGGCGGAGCTGCTGGGGCAGCTCCAAGATCAATAGGCGGAGCCGCTTGAAGCGATTGATGGCAGGCATCCTGAATAAGTCGCGATCGTCCCCCGACCGGTCCAGTCTATCTGTAGTCCCGACAGCCCGGGTCCCCGGGAGCCGCCCCTCATACGACGCTCGCGGGGGACCGCCAGGGTGGACGGCTGCCGCCGCTGCCACGGCGCCTGCGGCCGGCGCAGGCTGCTGATCGCCATCTTGCATCAAGATGTATGATGCGGTGATGCGGACCACGATCGACATTCCGGAGGAGCTGCACCGCGCCGTCCGATCGCTGGCTCAAGACAAAGGCCAGAGCCTTAGCCAAACGATCAGTGATTTCCTGAGAGAGGGGCTGAGTCCCAGCTCTGGCACGGTGGGCGTGAGCATCGACCCCATCACTGGATTTCCGTCAGTGCACCTCGGGAGACCGATCACGACCGAGATGGTTCGGGCTGCCGCCGACGACCAATGAGGTGCCCCTGACCCACCTACTGGACTGCAATGTCCTGATCGCGCTCGCCGTCGACGACCACGTCCACCACCTGGCTGCCGCTAGGTGGTTGGAGTCGAGCAGCGACCCGGTCGCGACTTGCCCGATCACCCAAGGCGCCTTGGTTCGCCTGCTACTCCGCGAGGGGATGAGCGGCGAACAGTCCGCCCAGACCCTGCTCGGTATCAACAACCATCCCCGGCATTCCTTCTGGCCAGACACCATTGGCTACGACTCGGTCGAATTGACCTTGATCTTCGGTCACAGCCAGGTCACCGACGCCTACCTCGTCGCCTTGACCCGAAACCACCACGCCCGACTGGCCACCTTCGACCGGGACCTCGCCAAGAGAGCTCCAGAGGTGGCCACCCTGATTAGCTTGGGCTAGACCCACCGGGTTCACCAGGGCGCGGTTGCCAGCTATCTCTGCGCAGCTCCAGGTAGCCGATCGCCGCCTCTTCGGCGCCAGGCTCCTCCGGCGCGGGTAGCTGCCCCTCCATCACCGCCTCCAACAGGACCGCCTGAGCCCGGCCCACCCAGGGGCCGGCGGGGAGCCCGAAGGCCTTCTTCAGCTGCTCACCACCCAGAGGCGGCCGGATGCCCTGGGGGTGGGCCTGGCCCACGGCCGCCAGCCGCCCCTCGAGTGCATCGAGTTGCTCCAGCCCTGGATAGGAGGATCCCTCAGTGTCTGCCCGGGCTAGCGCCATCAGCTCGGGCAGCAGCTCCCCGGCGGCGTGCCAAAGCCGGCGGACGGCGCTGTCGGCCCACTCCGAGCGGTATTGGATGGGCCGCATGTGCAGCAGCACCAGCTGGCGCACTGCGCCGATCTCGGCCCCGCTCAGGCGCAGCCTTCTCATGACGGCCTCGGCTAGGTCCGCTCCCACCTGGGGGTGCCGGAGGAAAGTGGGGCCGTCCGGCCCGTCCGCCGCCGTGGAGGGCTTGCCGATGTCGTGGAAGAGCACCGCCAGACGCACCAACCGCCCTCGGGGGGCGGCGTCCAGTGCAAGACAGGTGTGCTCGAAGACGTCGCCCAGGTGGTAGCCGCCCTGTGCCACCCCGACCATTGCTTCCAGCTCAGGAGAGATCTGGGCCAGGAGCTGGGTCCGCTGGAGGATCCGCAGACCGAGAGAGGGCCGGGGAGCGACCAGCAGCTTGATCAACTCGTCCCGAACTCGCTCGGGGGAGACGATCGCCAACCGAGGCGCCATCTCGGCCATCGCCTCCTCCAACCCGGGCGCCAGCTGGAAGCCGAGCTGAGCCACGAACCTTGCCGCCCGCAGCATCCGGAGGGGGTCCTCGGAGAAGGTCTCGGCCGGGGGCAACGGGGTCCGCAGCAGCCCCAGCCGGAGGTCATCCAACCCCCTGGCGGTGGGGTCCTGGACCGTCCCGGAGCTATCCAGCAGGAGCGCGTTGAGCGTGAAGTCACGCCGCAGCGCGTCCTCCTCCATGGTCCCCGGCCTGACAGTCGGCTTGCGGCTCTCCGGCGAGTAGGCTTCGGCCCGGGCCTTGACGACCTCCACTGTGAAACGGCCCTCGCCGGGAACCGGAAAGGCGATCTGGGCAGTCCCGAACCGCTCAAAGGCGACCACCCGGGCCCGGCGGTCCCAGCGCTGGCGCAGCCACTCGGCGGCCGCCTCGGCACTGCCCTGCTCAACCACCATGTCCACGTCGGTGTCCGCCGGGCGGCCCATGAGCAGGTCGCGGACGTAGCCGCCGACGATGCAGACCCGGGCCCCCACCCCTTCCTCCAGCTCGGACAAGAGGCGGCGCAGGGCGGCCGGGGAAGGCACTTCGGGAAGCAGCTCCACCGGTGGTGCCTCAGGCGAAGACAAGGTCGTCATCCGAGGTGGCCTCGCCCGGGACCACCAGCTCGTCGCAGGTGGGACAGTAAAAGCGCAGCTCCATTGGTGTTCCGCAGCGGTGATGGGGTGGCCCGGGCCCCCCGTCCTGGTCGCCCCATCGATCGAGAGCTTCGATCACCGCGGCCAGGCCCCGCCCCGCCGGGGTCAGCCCGTACTCAACCCGGGGCGGGCGCGCGGAGTAGCTCTGGCTCTCCACCACCCCGGCCAGCTCCAGCCGACGGAGCCGCTCGGTCAGTACGTTGGAGGCGATGGCGGGGAGATCCCGCTGGAGGTCGCTGAAGCGCCTGGGCCCGCCCAGGAGCGCCTCCACCAGGAGAAGGGCCCAGCGGTCACCCACCCGGTCCAGCGCTGCTGCCAGGCCCGCCCGTGCGCTCGATGGGACCTCGGTCACAACTGAATCTTCGCTTGCCCGGGAGGGCTTGGTTTGCGGGTCGGCGATTCGGGATATAGTTGTTACTTGCAAGAGACTATCAACTTTCGTCCCTGGGAGGATCGACTTGGGTTTTGCCAAAGACTTCGATGAGGCGGCGGCGGCGGCGCGCGGGGCGTTTTCGGGAGTGGTCGGGGTCGGCAACCGGTGGCCGTCCGGGAGTGGAATCGTGTTCGCGGAGGGGCTGGTGGTGACCAGCGCCCACAACGTCCACACTGAGACTCCTCAGCTCCACTTCGCCGACGGCTCGCAGCGGGAGGGGACCTCGGTCACCTCGGATCAGGCTGGCGACCTGGCGGTGATCAGGGTCTCCACTGAAGGAGCCGAACCGATCAAGTGGGCAGAGGGCGGTTGTCACGTGGGCAGCCCGGTCTTCGCCGCCGCCAATCCCGGCGGTCGCGGTCTTCGCCTCAGCTTCGGCGTGGTCGCGGCTATGAGCCGAGACTTCCGGGGACCCGCTGGCCACCCGATCATCGGCGGCTTCGAGCACACGGCTCCCTTGCCGCACGGTTCTTCCGGGGGCCCGGTCCTGACGCTGGACGGGGAACTGCTCGGGATCAACACCAAGCGGCTCGGGGAGGGCCTCTACGTCGCCATCCATGCCTTCCCCTCGCTCCGATCCCGGCTCGAGGCCCTGGGGAGGGGCGAGGCGGTTGTCCGCCCTTACCTAGGGGTGGGACTGCTCCCCGGAGAGGTGGCCCGCCGGCTGCGATCGGCAGTCGGCCTACCGGAGCGGAACGGCGTCCTGGTCCGGCACCTGGACGAGGAGGGACCGGCGGCCCAGGCTGGCGTCATCAAGGGCGATCTGCTGACCAAGGTCAACGGTACTGAGCTCTCCCGGGTCTCGGATCTGCACCGAGCCTTGGCCTCCTCCAAGCCCGGCGAAGCGATTGAGTTGGAGCTGGTCCGGGGGGCGGAGGACAAGCAGATCACGGCCACCCTGGGCACCCCGCCGGAGCGGACGGAGGGACACCGGCACGGGGGGGAGGAGATGCACGGCCGGAGGCCTCACCGAGGCCGCTGATCTAGCTCCAAGCTGGGGGCCGGTCGCCGCTGCGGCCGGCCCTTAGCTCTGTTCGCCCGGACGGAACGAGGCCCTATACTGACGGCGGGAGGAGAGCCGAAAGTGTCACTAGGAGCAGCTGGCTGGAAGTCGTGCCGCGACTTCTGAGCCATCAAAGAAACCCGCTTGGCCGCACTGTTCGGCTGCTCGGGTGGATGGCCGATCACTCGGCCGATGATTTCGGGGTCAGGGAGCTGGCTGCCGCAGTGGCGATGGCGCCCAGCACCGTGCATCGATCACTGGGCGCCCTGGAGGAGGAGGGGCTGATCGAGTCACTCCCGGCCACCGGGCGCTATCGGCTCAGCCTCGGTTTCTACCGGCTGGCTTTGCGGGGGGCCGCTCGGGCCCCGGTCGTGGAGCTGGCCCTGCCTCACCTGAGGGTGGCGGCCCAGACCGGCGGCGAGACCGCCCTGCTGGCCCTCTACGGGGCGCCTCAGCTGGCGGCCATGTACGTGACCGAGATCCCTTCACGGCATCCGCTCCAGGTCCGGCCGGCGCTGCACGAGTGGATCCCTCTCACCTCCTGCGCCGCCGGACTGGCGATCCTCTCCGGCCTGAACAGCGAGACCTTGATCACCGCGTTTGGCAAAGAGCGAGCGTCAGTCAAGGCCTCGGAGCTGGCCGAGCAGCTGGCAGTGGTGCGGGGCCGGGGCTTCGCCTCCTTGCCAGGCCGGCCGGGAAACTTCGCCATTGAACTGGCCGCGCCCTTCTCGGGCCCGGGGCCCCAGGTGCTGGGGTCGATCGTCTTCGCGGTACCGGAGCGTCGCTTCAACCCGGTCCTGGAGGACTCACTGGGGCAGTTGCTGGTCGACCAGGCCCGATCGATCTCTTCGGCTCTGACGAGATAGCCGACCGTCGCAGCTGACTAGGAAAGTGCAACCTTGGCGACCGGCAGCGCCCGCTCCCTGGCAAAGTCCAGCCCCAGCTCGATGGCGCCCAGCAGGCCGACGTCCTCGCCAAGCTCAGCCTGCTCAATCCGGCAGATACCTCTGACCGAGGCGAAGGAGGCATCGGCGACGCCGGCCAGGATCTCGCCCCAGAAGTGGGGCGCGGAGGCGACCACCCCACCCCCCACCGCGACCGCCTCGGGATTGAGGAGGTTGATCAGGCCGCCCAGAGCCAGCCCGACGTAACGGGCCGCCCGGCTCAGCACCTCCTGGGCGGCCGGATCGCCGTCCGCCGCCAGGCGACCCAGCTCGGAGGCGCTGCTGACTCCCCCCTGGCGGGCGATGGCGGTCCCCGATGCGACCGCCTCCAGGCACCCTCGATTGCCACAGTTGCAGAGTGGTCCGTCGGGCAGGATGACCATGTGGCCGAACTCCCCGGCACTCCCCTGAGAGCCCCGGTAGAGCTGACCACCCAGGATCAGCCCGGCCCCGATGCCGGTGCTCACCGTCACGTAGACGAAGTCCCGGGTGCCCTGGCCGGTGCCGCGACGATGCTCGGCTACCGCGCCCAGGTTGGCGTCGTGCTCGATCAGGCACTGGCAGCCCAGCATCTTCTCCAGCCGGTCCCTGACCGGGACCCGGCGCCAGCCGGGCAGGTTGGGCGCCCCCTCGACCACCCCGGTGCCGATGTCCAGCGGCCCGGGCACCCCGATCGCCAGGACCAGCCGGGAGAGCCGCGCCTCAGGCTCGGCTTCGACCGCCTCCCGAACCAACCCCTCGATCTGGGCGAGCACCCCGTCGGGGCCCTCGGAGGCGGCCGTTCTGGCCCTGCTCCGGCGCCTGACCTTGCCGTCCGGACCGGCCAGGCCAACCCGCAGCCAGGTGCCGCCCAGGTCGACGCCGGCGACGAAGGTAGGCGGGGCGAAGGAGCGGGCCACCTCGGTCAGGACTCCAAGGCGGGCGGCAGCGGGGGCAGTCCAGCCAGCTCCCGCAGCCGCTCCACGTTGGCCCGGTCCGGGCCCTGGTGCTCCAGTCCGGGGACCTCCAGGATGAAGGGAGCCCGGGTCAGCTGGGGATCGGCCAGCATCCGCCGGAAGGCCTCCGACCCGATCTCCCCGTCGCCGATGTTCTGATGCCGGTCGACGTTGGAGCCGAAGGCGGCCTTGGAGTCGTTGGCGTGGATGGCGGCCAGCCGTTCGAAGCCGATCTCCCGGCCCAGCTCCTCGACCATCCGCTCCAGCCCCGCCTGCTCCCGCAGGTCGTAGCCGGCGGTGAAGGCGTGGGCCGTGTCCAGGCAGAGCCGGAGCCGGGGGTCGTCCACCGCCTCCATCATCTGGCTGATCTGGGCGAAGGAGCTGCCGATGTTGTCCCCCGACCCGGCGCTGTTCTCGATGATTAGGAGGCTCTCGCCTTCGGTCTCGGCCAGCGCCCAGCGCATCGCCTCGGCCATCTGGGGCAGGACCGTCTCGAATCCCTGGCCCTTGTGCGAGCCGGGGTGGAAGATCACTCCCCGGACGCCGAGCAGGTTGGCCATCTCCAGGTGATGGCGCAGCGAGCCCTTCGATTGGGCCAGCAGCTCCTCCTTGGCGGTCGCCAGGTTGATCAGGTAGATGGCGTGGAAGAAGAAGGCGTCCAGCGAGGTCTCGGCCATCCGCCGCCGGAAGGTCGCCACCTGCTCCTCGTCGGGGTGGAGCCGCCGCCAGGTCTGGGGCGCGGTGGGGTGGATCTGGACCGCCTCGGCGCCGATCTGGAGGGCGCGGTCGAAGGAGTTCGAGATCCCGCCCGCCGCCGAGACGTGAGCGCCGATCGTGACCACGACTAGCCCGGAGCCGCTTCGGTGGGGGGCACGTAGACGTCGGAGCTGGGCGGTGCCTTCACCGCCTGGCCCAGTCCGAAGGCGCTGTAGCGGAGGGAAATCGGCTGGTCTCCGGTGATGGCCAACTCCAGAAGGTGATCACTGACGGGCGCGACGAACAGACGTAATGATGAACTTCCGCCCCTCTCCCCGACCACTAGGACGGCCACACCGCCGAGCTTAGAGCGGCTCACGGTCAGTGGTCCTCGCAGCACCCGCTTCAGCGTGGCCGCCAGCCCCGATCCCGAGAAGGGCTCGACGCTCTGGCGGTAGCTCTTGGCCACCGCCTTCGGTTGGACCACCCAGGTGGTGGCCGGGTTGAGGTTGCCGGGCAGCGCGGTGATGCCCAGCTCCTCGAGCTCGGTAGGGGAGCGGACGTAGACCTTGCTGCCGATCGCCACCACCTCGCTCCGGAAGGTCGCGGTGGGAGGGACGGCGATGTCCAGTGTGCCCTGAAAGTCACCGTCCCTTTGGACCAGCACCCGGAAGCTGGTGGTGGTCTGGAGCGCCTTGCTGGTGCCGGCGATCCGGTAGGCGGGGAGGCGAGCCATCGACGCCGCCACCTGATGCACCAGCGAGCTCCCAGTGGGCAGCGCCTGTGAGCAGCCGGAAAGCAGGGGAACCAGCGCGGCCGGCAGCAGCAGCGCTCCCAGGAGGGGCCAGCCCGGCCGGTGTTGAGCGCCTTCCCCAGGTGATGGGCGCCGGGTTCGATGCCAGACCACGGCTAGACCTTCACGACCAGCACCGCCAGAGCGTAGATCAGGTACAGGCCGACTCCGACCGGAGCCAGCACCCAGGCGCTCACCCCCCGCTTGCCGGCGGCGAAGAGGGCCACGATCACCGCGACCCCGGTGATCCCGGCCGAGAGGAAGCCGGCCTCCGAGAGCCGCCAGGGGGTGAAGCAGAGCCCGACGATGGCCGGGAAGGTGGCCTGGAAGACCATCGACCCGGTGACGTTGCCCAGGGCCAGACTGTCCCGGTCGCGCCGGATCCAGAGGGTGCCCGCGGTCACCTCGGGCAGCTCGGTCGCGATCGGCACCAAAAGCAGGGCCAGAACCAATGGAGAGAGGTGGGCCACGCTGGCCACCCGGTGCAGTCCGAAGAGGAAGATCTCGCTGGCCAGAGCCAGGCCGGCCAGCCCCACCACCGCCTGGACCGCGGGCAGGGCCAGCCGGCCCGGCCCGTCCGGGTTCCAGCCTCCCGCCAACCTGGAGAACCAGAGCGGCTCGTAGTCGCCCTCCGGGGCGACGTCGGCACGCATGGTGCGGCGCACGAAGGCGACGTAGAAGAGCACCAGCACGGCGGCGTCGAGCCAGCGCAGGGGGGTGGGCAGGAAGGCCCCCACGATCAGCAGGACGAAGCTCATCGAGAAGGCCCAGAGGACCCGGCGGGCGTCGGAGCCGCCCACCCGAAGGTAGGTCCTCCCGCAGAGCAAGCCGACCACCCCGACCAGCCCGAGCCCGATGGTGGCCAGCATCAGCGGCGCACCCAGGATCGCGCCGGTGGCGGTCTGAGTGGCTTGGTGACCTCCTGAGATGAGTGCGACGACCGGGACGATGGTCTCCGGCATGGCCGTGCCCACCGCGGCCATCACGCTGCCGGTCATTCCGTGACCCAGTCCCAAGCTGCGGGCGCCCCACTCCACGGCGTTGGTGAAAAGGGTCGCTGCGATCAGCATCAGCACCAGGCCAAGGGCGAAGGCGAGCGCTATCTGCATGGGCTCAGGGAGCGGCGGGCCGCGCCGGGGAGCGCCCCAGCGAGCCCAGCAGGTCTCGCACCAGGGCCACTCCATGTTGCCCCACGGTCCCGAGCCCCACCGGCTGGACCCGTTCGGAAGCCGCCTCGGGACCGGCCGTCAGGGCGTCCTCGATCCGCTGCCGGTACCAGGGGAAGAGCGAGCGGGGCAGCTGGTCGGGCTCGACCCAGCGCAGCTGCCAAGCTTCCCGGCTGCGCTTGAGCCGGCCTCCCACCGCCCGAGCCCGGAAGACGACGTCGGTGTCGTGGCGGATCCCGGTGAATCGGTAGTACCCGACCAGCCGCTCCACTTCGATCTCCAGTCCGGTCTCCTCCTGGGTCTCCCGGACCACTGTTGACTCGGGGAGCTCGGAGGGGCTGACATGTCCACCAGGTGGCTCCCACCCGGCCGGCCAGAGTCTCAGCTGTAGCAAGACCCGGCCCCGGTCGTCGACCACCACGGCCTGGGCGCCGACGACCCGGCGGTCGGCTACCCGACGCACGGATTGGCCAGGACCGTGGCCAGGCCCGGGGGGGCGGCGCTGATGAGGTAGCTGTAGTTGGGAAAGTACTCCTGGGGGGGCAACCCGTTGACCAGCTGCCGCCAGAGCCACTGCGACGCGTCCAGAATCGGCCCGCCGATCGAGAAGCCGGAGTTGAAGAAGTCGGGGAGGATGAAGAAGATCAGCACCGCCGCCAAGAGGATGCCCGTCCGATTGCGATCGACCCACTGGAAGAAGGCCGGCGCGTGGGTGCGAAACAACCCCTCAACCACCCCGTAGCCGTCCAGCGGAGGGATCGGGATCAGGTTGAAGATGAACAGAATCACGTTGACGAAGAAGGCCTCGACCAGGATCCAATAGGCGAACCCAGCCGGGGTAAGAGCGAAGCTGGGCAAATAGCAGTTCTGGACCCCTGGGTCGACCGCGATCAGCAGCCGCAGCACCAGGCAGAGCACAACCGCCACCACCAGGTTGCTGAGGGGGCCGGCGGCGGAGAGCCAGGCCCGCTGGGATCCCCGCCGCACGTAGAGCGGGTTGAACTGCACCGGCCGAGCGAACCCCAATCCGATCAATACCAGCGCCGCCAGCCCCAGGGGGTCGATCTGGTTGGCGGGGTTGAAGGAGAGCCGGCCCTGAGCCCGGGGGGTGGGGTCTCCGTAGGAGGTCGCCACCCGGGCGTGGCAGTACTCGTGAACGGTAAAGCCGATGACGATCCCGGGGATGGTGAAGACCAGCAGGACGAGGTAGAACTCGACTTCGCTCCCGGTCACCGGCTCTCAGTCCAGGACGATCTTGCGAGCGCGGCGCCGGCCCTTGGGCCCCTTGGGACGCTGCTTGTGCTCGATCGCGGCGGCGGCCGCCAGGACCACCTCGCGCTGAGCCTTGAGCAGGTGGGCCCGGGACTCCGGCGGCACCAGCTCCCCCAGCTCTCCGGCCGCCTTGGTCACCGCGCCGCCCAGTTGCCGGACCGCCCAGACGCCGAGGCGGGCCGCCTCTTCTCGCTCCATCAGGCACTCCCAAAATGAATCGCTAACTTTCCGCTCTCCAGGTTGGCCGAGGTAGTCACCTTGCCGTGCAGCACTCGGGGCAGGCTGATCTCTCGCTTGTAGGGACCGACGCTAACGTAAAGCTCGTCGTCCCGCTGGGTCAGGTCAACCTGCTCCTTGGTGGCAAACGGCAGCTGCAGAGTGAGCACGTACCCTTCTCCTTCCTTGCTCAGCGCCTGCGGCTTAGTGCTGAACAGGACCGCGCTGGGGTCGATCTCTCCGAACAGAGAATCCCCAAGTTCGCGCAGGTTTTCCAAGCCTACGATCTCGTGGTCGAAGAGCTGGCTGTTGAGAATCGGGACCGGGGAGAAGGCCGACTGCACCTGCTCGGCGTACCGTTGCTGGGACCTGCGCCAGTCCGCGAAGTATCCCTCGCTGACAGCCTCCGGCAGCACCCGGTTGACCAGCACCGCATCCACCTGGTAGTCGTAGAGATTGAGGTAGGTGTAGGCTCGCTGGGCCTCCTTAATCACCATCTTTTCCAGGTTTAGCACCAAGCGCACCGTGCAACTCTTGGAATCGTTGAGGACTTCCTTCATCGACTCCAGGTCGATCAGGAGTTGCTTGATGGAGCCGTAGATATCGTCGCCTGGTAGCGGAATCTTTACGAAGGGCTGGATCACCGGCCGGGCCACCTTCATAAAGGTGCGCTCCAGCGGAAAGATCCGATCCAGATACCAGCGGGCGACGTCGGGGAAGGCCAGCAGCTGCAGGGTCTCACCGGTGGGCGCGCAGTCGACGATCAGGACGTCGTATTCCTGGAGCTGGGAATGGCGTCGAATCCACATCAAGCTGGAGATCTCTTCCATCCCCGGCGGCGTGGCCAGCTCCTCAGCGATGATTTCATCGACTCCCTGGCTGTTGAACAACACCGCCAGGTAGCCGTGGATTTTGTCCCAGTGACCCTCCATTTCGTGGAGGGCATTGACCTCCTGGGCGAAGAGATTCTTCGCCACCTCCACCGGCTGCCCACCCAGCTCGCGGTCCAGGGAGTCGCCCAGGCTGTGCGCAGCGTCGGTGGAGATCACCAGCGTTCTGAGACCCATCGCGGCGCACTTGACGGCAGAGGCAGCGGCAACTGTGGTCTTGCCCACACCGCCCTTGCCGGTGTAGAGGATCACCCGCATCTCAGCGAGTATAGGGACGGACCGAAACCGCCCCCTCTCAGTGGATGACGAAAGCCCCCACGATCACCATCACAATCATCACCACCGAGACCCCGATCACCCGGCGCAGGTCCAGCCACAGATAGGGGGTGCGGTCGGTCGGAACCGCGGGGCTGTCGTCGAGCGGCTCCAGATTGGCCTGCTGCTGGCGCTGGCGCTCCGCCCGGCCGACGATGTTGCCCTTGCGCGGCAGATAGGAGGTGGCGGCGGAAGGGGGCTGAGCCACCGGGGAGGTGGGCCGGGCCACCGGAGTCGGGGGCGCCGGGGACGTTACCTGAGTCGGGACAGAACCGGACTGGCGGCGGGGTAGGAAGGAGCTAGGGGCTGGTGTGGCGGCCGGCTCCGGAGGGGAGCTCGCCACCTCGTCCGCGATCTCCGCCTCAGCTTCGACCGGGGCAACCTCGGCTACCGTTGGGCGGACGGGCGGCTTCGGCGGCCGCTTGCGGGAGTTCGACGTGGGACGGCGCCTGGTGCGTCTTGCCAATTAGGGCTCCGCGAATGGGGTGCCGGGACCAAGCCCGGGATCGGGCGCGGCAAGTGTACCCAAGCGAAGGACGGCTCCCGATCGCCCGTGGACGAGTGCAGGCAGCGAGCACCGGCTGGGTGGGGGTCAGCTTGGCGAAGGAGGGGACGAAGCGGTGCCAGCGCCCACTGCCTGCGTGGGCGATGTGTGTGGGGCCACATCTTGTGCCCGGAGTGAAT
>JBARIA010000036.1:0-7224 GCA_049799515.1 Candidatus Dormiibacterota bacterium
GGTAGGCCCCTCGGGCCAGCAGCAGGACTCCGGAGCGGTCGAAGGCCGCGTCGATGCCTTCCTCCGCGAGGGTACGTCCCACCTCGTCCACCGTCTGGCAGAGCGCCCGCTGGACGGCGAGCGCCCGCTCCGCGCCGAAGCGCCTGCCCAACAGCTCGACCCCCGCGTTCAGCTCCGGCACGCACCAGCTGCCGTTCCTACCCGAGGCTCCGAACCCGGCCACCTCGCTCTCCAGCACGGCGATCGTGAGCGACGGGTCCCGGCGCTGCAGTTCGTAGGCGGTCCAGAGCCCGGTGAAGCCGGCACCCACCACGGCCACGTCCACCTGGAGGTCCCCCACCAAGGCTGGCCGCGGGACGATGGGCCCGACCGACTCCAGCCAGTAGCTGACCTGCCCCAGCCCCGTCGGCATGGTGGGGTCGGCTACCGCCACCACTGCGACTCCCCTCCCCACCGCCACGGCCTCGGCTCCCGCTGGCGACATCTCATCCGGCGGTCATCCTAGCCCGCAGCTGCCCGAGCGAGGCGGATTGTGCGCCCCCCACACTGACCCGTGCGGAACTATGGCCACCAGCGACATAGACGCTCTCCGTCCTGGCGGCTAGAGTTGGCCCGCAGTGGATGCCACCAGCGCCCCGAGGGGAGGGGTTAATTTCGAGGCGAGAGCTGAGGAGCCGAAGCTCCGCGGCAACACTCTCAGCCTCTGTGACCCCACTGCGATCGCGGTGGCCAGCGTGGCCCCGGCCTACTCGATCGCGGCCACCACGTTCCTGTTGGTGGCCGCGGTCGGGCTGGGCTCGTCCGCAATCATCCTGATCAGCTTCCTCCCGGTGCTCTTCATCGCGATGGCGTACTACTTCATGAACCGGCGAGACCCCGACTGCGGAGCCTCCTACGCCTGGCTGGCTCGGACCATGAATCCCTACATCGGCTGGTTCAACGGCTGGGTCCAGACCGCGGCCAGCGTCATCTTCTGCGTAGCCGCCCCGATCCTGGCCGGCACCAATACCCTGGCGCTGCTCGAGTCGCTGGGCTGGATCGGCAGCAACGCCGCGAGCAGCACCCTGATCACCGCCCTGGTCGGCCTCGCCTGGCTGATTCTGGTCAGTGCCATGGTGATCTACGGGATCCGCCTCACCGCCAACTTCCAGTGGGTCATGGTGGGGCTGGAGTACCTGGTGGTGCTGGCCTTCTCGATCACCGGGCTGGTCCGGGTGCTGGCCTCGCATCCCAGCGGATCGCAGATCTTCTCCTTGAGCTGGCTCAGCCCCGGCTCGGTGGGCGGGATCAGCGGCCTGGCGGTCGGCGTCGCCCTTGGGGTCTTCTTCTTCTGGGGATGGGACACGGCGGTGAACCTCAATGAGGAGGCGGAGGAGGCCGACACCAACCCGGGAATAGCCGGCATCCTCAGCATGTTCATCCTGCTGGTGATCTTCCTCATCAACACCGCCGCCATGCAGTCGCTCCTGCCGGTGCACACCATCGTTCACCAGGGCGGCAACGCCCTCTTCTACTTCGCCCAACGGCTGGCTCCTGCGCCCTGGAACTACCTGATGCTGCTGGCGATCCTTAGCTCCACGGTGGCGACCACCCAGACCACCTTGCTGCCCGCCTCGCGGGTGACCTACTCGATGGCCCGGGACGGCGTCTTTCCCAAGCTGTTCGGGAGGATCAGCGAGCGCTTCCACACCCCGGCCCAGGGGACCTTCGTCCTCTTCCTGATCGCCGCGGTGGGGATGATGATCACCACCTTCGAGCCCACTGTGAGCAGCACCTTCAGCAACCTGATCGATGACATCGGGGTGCTGGTCGCCTTCTACTACGGCATCACCGGCATCGCCTGCGCCTGGGCCTACCGCAAGATCCTCTTCGAGTCAGCGACCAACCTCATCCTGGCGGGCATCCTGCCCTTAGTGGGCGGAGTCTTCCTCTTCTGGGTCGCCTACCAGGTGATCGTGCAGTCCGGAATCGGATCGTCGCTGCCGATCATCATCACCTTCGGATTGGGGGTTCCGCTGGTGATGATCGCCCGGTTCCTGGGACGGTCTGACTTCTTCCACAAGAAGATGGTCGCCTACGAGGCGAAGTAGTCTCAGGGGGCCTCCTCGGCGGGGCACGACCAGCTACGGTACGGCGCTTGCGCAAGTTCAGTGGGGAGTCCCATGGCCACCAATAGAAGCTCTAAGCCGATCCCGTCGGATCGGATCGCCACCCTCACCGAGCGCGAGGAGCAGGCCTTCACTGCCGCCCGGCAGAAGTCGCTGGCGCTGCTCCACCGCGCCGAGCGCCACAGCCCTGACGGGGTGCCCTCCTCCTTCCAGTCCAGCCCTCCCTTCCCCATCTTCATCGACCGGGGTCGGGGCAGCTCGGTCTGGGACGCCGACGGCAACGAGTACATCGACTTCCACAACGGATTCGGGGTCAACGTGGTCGGCCACGCCAACCCCAAGATCGTCGAGGCGGTCAGCAAGCGAATCGCCGAGGGCTCGCACTTCGCCCAGCCGGGCGAGGACTTCATCGTGGTGGCCGAGGAGCTGGCCAACCGCTTCGGCCTGCCCCAGTGGCGCTTCACCAACAGTGGCACCGAGAGCACCCTCGACGCGATCCGCCTGGCCCGTGCCTTCACCGGCCGGGAGCGGATCATGAAGATCGAGGCGACCTACCACGGTCACCACGACTCCCTGATGGTCTCGGTGGAACCCAGCCCCGAGAAGATGGGACCGGCCAACGCGCCCAACGCAGTGCCCCAGAGCGAGGGCATCCCCCAGGCGGTGGTCGAGCTGGTCACGGTTGTGCCCTTCAACAACCTCGAGGCCGCCGACGCCGGCTTCCAGGGCCACCCGGGCCAGATCGCCTGCATCATCGTGGAGCCAGCCATGATGAACGTGGGAATCGTCATTCCCGAGAAGGGATACCTGGACGGGCTCAAAGAGCTCGCCCATCGCCACGGGGCGCTGCTGGTCTTCGACGAGGTCAAGACCGGCGTGACCCTGGCCCCCGGGGGAGCGACCGAGCGCTTCGGGGTGACTCCCGACATCGTCTGCCTGGCCAAGGCGATCGGCGGCGGCCTTCCCTGCGGCGCGGTCGGCGGCCGGGCGGACATCATGGGCCTGATCTCCGAGGGTCGGGTCAGCCAGATGGGCACCTTCAACGGCAACGCCCTCACCATGGCCGCCTCCCGGGCCACCCTCACCGAGATCCTGACCCCCATGGCCTACTCCCACTTCGACGCCCTGGGCGAGATCCTCCAGGGTGGCTTGGACCAGGTGATGGCCCAGTACGAGCTCCCCTTCCACGCCATCACCATGGGAGCCCGGGGGGGACTCACCTACCGGGCCGAGCGGGTACGCGACTACCGGGACTATCTGGAGACCGACAAGTCGATGGCCTACTTGTCCTGGCTCTTCCAGTCCAACCGGGGGGTGCTGATGGCCCCCGGCGCCGAGGAGAACTGGACCGTCTCAGTGCAGCACTCCGAGGGCGACGTCCAGCGCTTCGTGGACAACTTCGCGGCGCTCGCCCGAGAGCTCCGAAACTGAGGGGCGGACGGGGACTGCCCCTAGCCGGCGGACTCTGGCTGGGGCCGGCCAGCCGTTGACTTGGCCATCTGCTTCCGCCACACCCGGGGCTGCAGAGAGAAGCCGGTCACGCTGATCGCGTACCCCGCCTGTTGGGAGAGAAAGGCACCGCCCGCCTGACCGCCTTGGCGGTAGAGCTGGATCGCCCGAAGCTCGGCGAGGACCAGCAAGGCACAGGGGATCCAGATGCCGTATCCGGGAATGGGCTGGCCCAGCTCGGACACGGCCAGCAGCGCCGTAAAGCCCACCACCCAGATCACTAGTCCGCTGATCTGCCAGTAGAAGCCGTGATAGGTCAGCGACGCCGACTTCGGGCCCACCAGGCCGATCAGTTCGGCCCGCCGGGACACCTTGGCCTGGCCGGCCTGCTGCTCGCTCATCTCGCCGACGGTACCACCAGCCGGCCTCTTTCCGGCCTCCGGAGTCGGTCGGCGACCGTCAGCGTCCACCTGGACGGGGCCCTCCGGGTCAGCGCCTGAGGCGCTGGCCCGAAGGGTCAACGCTCAGTCGCTGACCTCATCCAGGGTCGGGAGCACCACCTCGGCATCCTCGAACTCGTCGCTGAGCTCGCCAGCTTCCTGGACGGCTCCCTCCGGCAGCGCCTTGCCCTCCTCCAGGTACCGCACCGCCTCCTCGCGGAGCTTGCGGTAGTAGTCGAGCCCGGTGCCGGCCGGGATCAGCTTGCCGATGATCACGTTCTCTTTCAGGCCCCGCAGCCGATCAACCTTGCCTGAGATGGCCGCTTCGGTGAGCACCCGGGTCGTCTCCTGGAAGGAGGCGGCCGAGAGCCAGCTGGCGGTGTTGAGGGCCGCCTTGATCAGCCCCAGCAGCACGGTGGCGGCAATGGCCGGCTCGCCCCCCTCCGCCAGGACCTGGGCGTTGGCCTCGTCGTACTCCCACTGCGAGATGATCTCGCCTGGCAGCAGCTCGGTGTCTCCGCCCGACTCGACCCGCACCTTGCGCATCATCTGGCGGACGATCACCTCGATGTGCTTGTCGTTGATGTCCACGCCCTGGGAGCGGTAGACCCGCTGGACCTCGCGGACCAGGTAGTCCTGGACGGCCTCCCGGCCGGAGATGTAGAGCAGCTCCTGGGGACTGATCGACCCCACCGTCAAGGCGTCGCCGGCGCGCACCTCGTCGTCGTCGCCGACCCGCATCTGGGCTCCGTGGGGGATCGGGTACTCCTTGACCTCCTCGTCGAGGGCCCGGACCCGAACCTCGCCGCCGGACCGCCCCACCTTGGCGTGGGTCACTCGGCCACCGATGCGCGCGTTCACGGTGGCCAGCTGGCCATTCTTGGTGGCTCTGGCCAGCAGCTGGCCTTCGGCGACCACCGCTCCCTCCTCCACCGCCGAGTCCAGCGCCATGCCCTTTTCGATGGGATGGGTGACATCGAACTCCTCGTGGCTGACCACCCGCACCTTGCGGCCAGCCTCTCCCCTGATCACCTCCACCCGCCCGGCGGACTCGGCCAGGATTGCCTTGCCCTTGGGGATGCGGGCCTCGAACAGCTCCTCGACCCGGGGAAGACCCTGGGTGATGTCCAGACCGGCGACCCCACCTGTGTGGAAGGTACGCATGGTCAGCTGCGTTCCCGGCTCACCGATCGACTGGGCGGCGATGACCCCCACCGCCTCCCCGATCTCAACCAGCCGGCCGGTCGCCAGGTTGCGCCCGTAGCAGTAGCGGCAGACACCGCTCTTGGCGCTGCAGGTGAGCACGCTGCGCACCCTGACCCGGGGCACCGCCAGCTCCGCGATCTGGCGAGCCAGGGTGTCGGTGATCTCCTCGCCGGCACCAAGCACCGTCTTGCCGTCGGGTCCGATGACGTCGGCGGCGGTGATTCGCCCGGCCAGCCGCTCCATGAAGGGCTCGCCCTCGGCGCTCAGGTCGGAGAGCCAAATGCCCCCGGTGGTGCCGCAATCCTCCTCGCGGACGATCACGTCTTGGGCCACATCCACCAGTCGGCGGGTCAGATAGCCCGAGTCGGCGGTCCGCAGCGCGGTGTCGGCCAGACCCTTGCGGGCGCCGTGGGTGGAGATGAAGTACTCCAGCACCTCGAGGCCCTCGGAGAAGTTGGCCTTGATCGGCATGTCGATGATCCGCCCGGTGGGGTCGGCCATCAGACCGCGCATCCCGGCCAGCTGACGGATCTGCTGGTAGGTGCCCCGGGCCCCTGACTGCGACATCATCAGTACCGAGCTGAGCGGATCGAAGTGAGCCATGGTGGCCTGGGTGACCGATTCGGTCGCCTGGGTCCAGATCTCCACCGTCTTGGCGTAGCGCTCGTCCTCGGTGATCAGCCCGCGGCGGTGCTGCATGCCCACCTCGTCGACCGCCTTGTCCGCGCCGGCGATGATCTCGGCCTTCTCCGGCGGAGTCTTGATGTCCATGGCTGAGAGGGTCACGCCTGACTTGGTGGCGTAGTCGAAGCCCAGCCGCTTGATGTCGTTGACCATTTCGGCGGTGACCTGATTGCCGTAGAGACGGAAGCAGTCCGCCACCAAAGCCCTCAGCTCCTTGCGGTCGAAGACCTGATTCTGGAAGATCATCGCCTGACCCTCGGCGCCCTCTCGGACCTGCCGCCCCAGCGGTAGCACCTCGTTGAAGATGACCCGGCCAGGAGTGGTCACCAGGGCCACCGGGGCCTCAGTGTCCTCCCCGTCCGGGACCGACTCGAGCACCCGCCGCGGCACTCGCACCTGGATCGGCTCGTGGGCCTCGATTACCCCGGTGTCGTAGGCCAGCAGCACCTCCTCGGGGGAGCTGTAGCGGCGCAGCTTGTGGGGGTCGTCAACCTCCAGCGGAGTGCGCAGCATAGTCAGCCAGTAGGAGCCGAGCACCATGTCCTGGGTCGGGGCCACCACCGGGTTGCCGTCACTGGCCGAGAGGATGTTGTTAGAGGACATCATCAGGTTCTTGGCCTCGGCGATGGCTCCGCTGAAGAGCGGCACGTGAACCGCCATCTGGTCGCCATCGAAGTCGGCGTTGAAGGCGGTGCAGACCAAAGGATGGATCTGGATGGCTGAGCCCTCGACCAGAACCGGCATGAAGGCCTGGATGCCCAATCGATGCAGGGTGGGCGCCCGGTTGAGCAGCACCGGATGGTCCTGGATCACCTCGTCGAGGACGTCCCAAACCTCCGGACGGGCCCGCTCGACCATTCGCTTGGCGCTCTTGATGTTCTGGGTGAAGCCCTTCTCCACCAGTTCCCGCATCACGAACGGCTTGAACAGCTCCAGGGCCATCCGCTTGGGCAGGCCGCACTGGTTGAGCTTGAGCTCGGGGCCAACTACGATCACCGACCTTCCGCTGTAGTCGACCCGCTTGCCCAGGAGGTTCTGGCGGAACCGTCCCTGCTTGCCTTTGAGCATGTCGCTCAGCGACTTCAGCTTGCGGTTGCCGGTGCCGGTGATGGCCCGGCCCCGTCGGCCGTTGTCGATGAGGGCGTCAACCGCCTCCTGCAGCATCCGCTTCTCGTTGCGAACGATGATCTCGGGGGCGCCCAGCTCCAGGAGCCGCTTCAGCCGGTTGTTGCGGTTGATCACCCGGCGGTAGAGGTCGTTGAGGTCGGAGGTGGCGAAGCGGCCGCCGTCCAACTGGACCATCGGGCGCAGCTCTGGCGGGATCACCGGCAGGACCT
>JBARIA010000037.1:0-20293 GCA_049799515.1 Candidatus Dormiibacterota bacterium
GGCCCCCCCCACCACCCCCGGCCGGCGCTCTCCCTTCCGGATCAGCTCCGTCTGATCGCGGCCGCGCCGAATCCACGCTCGCGCCTGCTGGTCTCGCTTCTGCTGGCGACCGGAGCCCGCCCCGGGGAGCTGTTGGCCTGCGATCTCTCCTCGCTCCAGGACGGGCAGCTCCAGCTGCGCGGCAAGACCGGCGAGCGCTGGGTCCCGCTGCCACCGTCTCTCCGCCAGAAGTTGGAGGGAGAGATCTTCGAGCGGCTGGGCGAGGGTCCCGGGGCTCCCCTCTTCCGCTCCCGCCAGGGCCGGCTGAGCCGGCGCCGTCTCAGGGAGCTGCTCGATGACTGCAGCCGGAATGCTGAGATGGAGAAGATTTCGCCACACCAGCTCCGCCACGCCGCCTGCGCCAGGTGGCTCCGGGCCGGGGTGCCTTTGCTGCTGGTCTCCAAGGCGCTCGGGCACGCTCGCCCCAGCACCACCCTGGACCACTACGCGTCGGTAATCTCCCAGGATCTGGAGCAGGGCCTCTCCCTTGATCCCCTGGAGGGAGCGCTCTCCAACCGTCCAGGTGCCGAGGGGGGCGCGGTTTGGCTGGCGCCCTCACCATCCGAGCCTGCTCCAGTAAGGAGCGAAGTAGAAGCTGATGTGTTTGGCGCGCCGAAAGATGCTTCTCGGCAAGAACTAGGCGGCCGCCCTGGATCAGCTGTCCCTGAGGGAGGGGGTGTCCCGAGCCCGACTGGCGCGGCCGCTGATCGACCAGGGATTGGGAGCCCAGACCCCTGACCTCGAAGCTGATCTCCTAGCCCTTCTCGGCACTTGAAGGCGGAGAGGGTCTTATCGGTCCTGAGCCATCCCCGATAGAGGAGCGGATCCGCCCGAGCGAACCAAGCGCGGAGATCCCGAGTCCATCCAGGGCAGACCGCTCGGGCGTCGCTGTGGAAGCGAACTGATGCGATAGGCGAAACTCTCCACCGTGACCAGACCATCTATGTTCGAGTTCGCCGGCGGGACGCCAGCCTTCCTGGCGCTGGCCACAGCTCACCACCAGCGCTGCCTCGAGGACCCGGAGCTGAACCATCCCTTCTCCCACCTGGGCCACCCCCAACACGTTGAGCGACTGGCCAGCTACTGGGCGGAGGTGTTCGGTGGGCCACCCAGCTTCTCGGAGTCATGCGGTGGTCACTCGGCGATGCTGGAGATGCACGCCCGTCAAGGTGCGGGTGCGGAGCTCGGGACTCGCTTCGTCGCGTGCTTCGTGCAGGCGGCCGACGACGCCCTTCTGCCGGCTGATCTAGATTTCCGCCGCGGCCTCCGCGAGTACATGGAGTGGGCGGTCGAGGAGGTGGTCTCGTACTCCCCGCCTGAGTCCCGGGTGGCGCCCGGCCTGGCAACGCCCCACTGGGGTTGGAACGGTCTCGAATAGCCGCTCACCTACGCAGGACGGTCTCTGGCCGCGTACCCGACCCGCTCCTGGGAGCTGGCCCGTGCCCGGGCCAACTAGCCGAATCTAGGCGGAGGGAACCACCCCATCACCCATGACCCCCTGCTCCTCCTCGCGGTAGCGGGCGCCGGGTTCGTGGCGGGAGCCGTGAACGCGGTGGCCGGCTCGGGGTCCCTGCTGACCTTCCCGGTGCTGCTGGCGATTGGCTACTCACCTTTGGTGGCCAACGTCAGCAACACCGTCGGACTGTTCGTCGGCAATGTCAGCGGGGCAGTCGGCTACCGACGGGAGCTGGCCGGTCAGCGGCGAGCGGCTCTGACGCTAGGTGCCTGTTCACTGGTCGGTGGACTGGGGGGAGCGGTGCTGCTGCTGGCTTTGCCGCCGGCCGTCTTCAAGGTGGTGGTGCCGGTGCTCATCCTGCTGGCGGTGGTGCTGCTGTTGCTGCAGCCCCGCCTGGCGCGCCTCCGTCCGTCGGGTCCCCCGACCGGTCGCGGGCGTCTAGCGCTGCAGGCCTCGGTTTTTGCCACCGCCGTCTATGGCGGCTACTTCGGGGCAGCCCAGGGCGTGATGTTCATGGCCACCCTGGGGGTCTTTCTGGAGGAGTCGCTGCAGCGAGTCACCGGGCTCAAGAACGTCCTGGCCTCGGCAGCCAACGGCGCCGCCGCGGTGGTATTCATCGCCTATGGGCCGGTCGCCTGGGAGCCCGCCCTGGTGCTGGCCGGATCAAGCTTGCTGGGGGGCCAGCTGGGGGCGGGGTTCGGACGCAAACTGCCGGCCCCGGTGCTGCGCCTGGTCATCGTGGCGGGCGGACTGGCGGCCGTGATCAAGCTGCTCGTCTGACTGATTGACCGACCCATACCGTGCCTCACCGCGCTACCTAACCGCGACCAAGCCCCGATCGCATATGTTGGACTCATTGGCTAATTCCGACTAGTGTTAGACTAGTCTGATGGAAGTGGGCGCTTACGAGGCCAAGACCCACCTGTCTCGTCTCTTGGACGAGGTGGCCCAGGGAAAGCGCTTCACCATCACCAAGCACGGAGTTCCGGTGGCCATACTAGCGCCCTTCGGAGTTGGTCGACGGGGAAGCGTCGCCCAGGCTGTCGACGATATGAGGCGATTTAGAGAAGGCATAACCCTCGGCGACCGGAGTCTGCGGGAGATGATTGAGGAGGGTCGCGGCTGAGCTTCGTGCTTGACGCCTCGATCACCCTCGCCTGGTGCTTCGAGGACCAGGCGACATCCCTCTCCAACGCCGCACTGGATCGGCTTGTCGACGACCAGGCGCTGGTCCCGGAGCTCTGGCCCTTCGAGGTGGCCAACGTCCTCGCTCTCGCTGTGCGCCGCGGTCGGATCAGCCATGACCAGGCTCGCCGGTTCATTCAGCTGCTCGACCGGCTTCCGATCACGGTGGAGGAGCTCGGGCGGGAGCACGTCCTCGGCGCTGTTCTAACCCTGGCCCAGACCACCGGGCTCACGGCCTACGACGCCTCGTATTTGTCCCTCGCCGCCGCGACCGGAGTGCAGCTGGCTAGCGCAGATGACCGGCTGCGCCGAGCAGCGGAGCTCGCCGGGGTAGAGCTGTTCCTGCCCTAGAAAGGAAAGTCAGCCGATGACAGAAATGGCGATCACGGCGAAGCCGCGGCGGAGCGCGCCACGCCGAAACAGCTCCGTGGACTCGACCAAGCGCGCTTCCTGGTCGAGTCCACAGGATCTCTGAGGTCAATCAGCCAGAGCGCTCGCGCCTAAGGCTGGTTGATCAAGAACCAGCTGACGCGGAAACCAGGGTCTTCATGCCGCTGCGCTGTCGGTTGGGAGGGAACCGTAACGATCGTTGGCAGTGGTACTGGGCTGGGCCATGAACCAGATCAGCAGCAGCGCCCCCAGAATCGGCACCAAACCAATTAGGACCCACCATCCAGTGCGATTGGTGTCGTGTAGCCGCCTGATGCTCAGCGCAATGCCGGGGATGATCGCGACCAGGGTGTAGAGGTCGGCCAGAAGAACGAAATCTCGGGTGGTGGTGTCCTCCAGGAACAGGAGGACGATGGCGATGACAACATTGATGAGGACAACTTTCCAGTACTCAGGACGGGTAGATCGGCCGGAAAATTCCAGCCCCATCCGCCACATCCGTTCGTAGGCGTCTCCGTAGCTGACCATTGCGCCTCCTAGTAGGGCTCCGTGTCCTGTACGGAATCGTCAATTGGCACGCGAGTCTACAGGGGCGTGGCCCATAAAAGTGGAAGTTGGCGGCTCCAGATTCATGACGACCCAGTGGCGCGGCCCCAGTCGCTGGATGGAGGGCGAGCCGTGGCCGGGGTCGGAGCATCAATCGCGACTGCCCTCCGCCAAGTCGTGGGGTGGTTCAAGTACCTCCGTCGCTCAGCTGGGGGTTGGGGTGGGACTCGGTGACGGGCTCACCGTGGGAGTCGCGGTCGGGCTCGGGCTGGCGCTGGCGGACGGGCTCGGCGATGGCGTGGGACTGGTCGATGGCGAGCTGCTGGGGCTAGCAAACGGCGAGGGGCTGGCCAGGACAGCCGGCAGGTTGGGAGCGGCCTTGGCGGGAGTGCTCGGGCCACCTCCGAATGGAGCGGGGGCGGTGGGGCTGGTGGCGGCGAAGGCCACGATCAGGCCGGCGGTGGCCGCCAGCGCCAGTCCCACCGGCAGGATGGCCGCCGAGGAGCGAGTTTCCACCAATAGCCCGCCGCTGTTCTGGGCCGAGCGCAGGTAGATCCGGCGGAGGGGGGTGATCAGGATGCCCTCGGTGGCCAGGCTGGCCCAGGGGGCACTGAGGTAGACGGCAGCCTGGAACAGGAGCAGCACGGCCAGCAGCGAGGTGGTCACGCTCAGCGCCCGGACCTCCATCACCGCGGCGGCGATCACCGCCGCCACCGCCAGCGAGGTCTCGGGCCTGGCTGAACGCAGAGCCTGGCGCCAGCCGCTGAGTCCGCCCCTCCGCTTGGGAGTGCGCAGGAAGCTGGCCTTGAGGGCCAGCAGGCCGCGGATGTCCGCCAGCGCCACCGTCCAGCTGAGGGCGAACCACACCCTGAGGGCGCGGACCGCGTCACCCCAGGTGAGCTGGCCACTGCGGCGCATGGCCCAGACCGCGCGGAGCAGGCCGAAGATAAGAAAGAGGAGAGGGATCACCAGCACCGCCCCGGTGATCTGGCGCACCGGCAGCCGCTGGTGGGCGGCGGTGGCGATCGCGGTGGCCAGGAGCAGAAGTGTGAAAGCCAGGAGGAGCAGGTCCCCGAACCACTGGACCGCGCCCACCAGGTAGGACCAGCGCTGGGCTATCGTCAGCTGGAGCCGGTGGGGGGCAAACGGGACCAGCTCGCGCCAGTGCTGACGCAGGATCTGGAGCCCGCCCAGAGCCCATCGGAAGCGCTGCTTCTTGAGGCCGTCGAAGGTCAGCGGCATCAGCCCCTCGCCACAGGCGACCTGGTGATAGACGCCCCGGTAGCCACGGCCCAGGATCCGCAGGCTGGCTTCGGCGTCCTCGGTGATGCACTCCTCGTTCCAGCCGCCGATCTCGTCCAGCACCGAGCGCCGGATCAGCCCCATGGTGCCGCAGAAGATGATGGCGTCCCGGTGAGCTCGAGCCGGCATGGTGATGTCGAAGAAGTAGCGGTAGCTGTGGAAGAGGCCCCGGAGGTAGGCGTTGTCCTCCCAGTCCCGATAGTGCTGGGGAGTTTGGACGAAGCCCACCGAGGGGTCCTGGAAGAAGGGCACGGTTTCCTTGAGCCACTCGGGTCGAGCCAGGTAGTCGGCGTCGACGATCCCCACGATGTCGACCTCCTTGGGCAGACGTCGGGTGGCCTCGTTGAGCGCTCCCGCCTTGAATCCGGGCCAGGGGGCCAGATGAACGAACTGGAACCTCGGCCCCAGTTGCTGGCAGAGCTGCTCGATCGGTCGCCAGACGGTGGGGTCGGCGGTGTTGTTGTCGACCGCCTGAATCAGATAGTTGGGGTAGTCGAGCCGGTCCAGGGCGGCCAGGGTCTCCCCCACCAGCTCGACCGGTTCGTTGTACATCGGCACCTGGATCACGACCAAGGGCCAGGGATGGCTGTCATCCCAAAGAGGCACCGGCGTGGGGTCCGCGACCGGTCGGCCGAGCACGTCCAGGATCTCAAAGAGGTAGGAGAGAGCCAGTCCCATGGCGGCGATCTCGGCCAGCACCAAGACCAGCGAACCTAGCAGCAGGCCCGGCACCAGCCGGGGGATCAGCGCCTGCTCCACGGTCTGCTGGACCGAGTAGGCGATGTAGGTCAGGGCGGCCAGGCTGGCCAGCACGAAGAGTTGGCTCGGAAGCCAGCACCAACCGGCCAGCCAGCGCCGACCGAGGAGGACCAGCAGGAGCAGGACGATCCCAGTTCCGATCACCAGCGGCCGATCCCCGGTGATCCAGGCGGTCAGCCAGCCGGTGGCCGCCATCCCCAGGGCACCGGCGGCCAGTCCCAGCGGTAGCCGAGCCCGGACCAGTTGGGGAAAGAGGACCAGCACAGTGCAGGCAGCTGAAGCACAGGCCAGATACACCAGAACCCAGAGCACCATCAGAGGTCACTCCTCCATCGGGGCAGCTGGTGATCAGGGAAGTCGGAGTCGGGTTGGATCGTTTCCTGCGGCGGCGAGCCGCCCGCGATTAGGACGGGGGAACACTCTGGGGGGCCGGAGCCGCCACCAGTCTCAGAAGGCGGATCAGGATCCAGGCCGCGACGGTGTAGACGACGATCGCGACCAGCGCCGCCCAGAAGGTGGTGTGGTCGACCCTGGGTACGCCAGGACGGTTGAAGACCCCAACGAACGGCTTGGCCAGCAGGTTGCCGACCCGGTTGACCACGCCGACCAGGCCGGAAGCGCGCGCAGCTAGCGCCCGCAGCAGAAAGTCCAGGGCCAGGAACGCGTCCACCACCGCCAGACAGAGCCAGACCAACTCGCCGACTGGCAGCCTCCTGGGTGGACCCGCTGCGACCCTGGTCGATGGGCTGGGAGAGCCGGCCGCCACCTCGGGAGCGTCGGTCGCCGTCGCCGAGGCGACTGGAGCCTCCACGGTGGCGGCTGAGACGCCGGACCAAGGAATTGGCGCTCTGACGCCCTCGCCTAGGTAGGACGGAACAGGCGCGCTTTCAACCGGGTCCGGCGAGTCGGGATCATCCGATTGAAACTGCTTCCATCCGAGTTCGCGGCTCATGGGAGCCCTCCGAAGTGGCCGTCTGCCGTGGTGGCGCCCGTGACCGACGGTGCCCGGGCCTCCAACTGGAGTCCGCCCTTCGCATGGATACAACGGCCTGCCGACAGCCCCGTTACATCGAGGACGTCGCTCCGCCAGGCCGATCGCCGCACCACCATCGGAGACCAGGACCAGGCACCTCGGCCAGCTGGCCCGTTCTGCGCGAGTTCGAAAAGGGGCGGCGGCGCTGGCTACTCCCGGCGTAGCGGCATGGGCAGCCGAGCCACCACCACATGAGGACGGCGCTGGAGCGCGGCGGAGAGAACCAGGTCCAGGTGGTTGTGCAGCAGCCGGTGCCAAAGACGCCGGGGCAGCACCACCGGGATCAGGACCACCACTCGATGGTCGGCGGAGGGCTTGAGGGTCCCGATGTAGCGCACCAGAGGACGCACCACCGAGCGGTAGGGGGAGTTGAGGATCACCAGCGGCACCCCCGGGTCCCACTTCTTCCAGGCCTCCTCCAATTCCGCTCGCCGCCCCTTGTCCTCGTCGAAGACCACCGTCACCGCCACCACCTCCTCGCCCATGGAGAGGGCCATGGAGAGGGCCTGGCTGGTGAGAGAGGAGAGGGCGGTGAAGGGGACCACGACGGTGGTCGAGCAGCGCTTGGGCCGGGCCGGGCGCTGGCCCAGGTGCAGCTCGACCGCCACCTCGCGGTAGTAGGCGCTGACCCGAAGAAACAGCCAGATCAGGAGGGGGATCGCGATCACCACCACCCAGGCCCCCTCCCGGAACTTGGTGAGTACGAAGATCCAGGTGGCGACGCCGGTAGTGACGGCGCCGAGTCCGTTGATCGCAATCCTCCACCACCATCCGTTTGGTTTGCCGGCCAGCCAGTGGCGCACCATGCCCGACTGAGCCAGGGTGAAGCCGGTGAAAACCCCGATCGCGTACAGGGGGATCAGGGAGTCGGTGTTGCCGCCGGTGGCGATCAGGAGGATCGCGGCCAGCAGCGCCAGGGCCCAGATCCCCTGGGTGAAGACCAAGCGGTCGCCCCGGATGCCGAAGGCGTGGGGGAGCCGGTGGTCATTGGCCAGCAAGCTGGCCAGCACCGGCAGGCCCCCGAAGGAGGTGTTGGCGGCCAGCGCCAGGGCCAGGGTCACCAGGACGGAGACGGCGTCGAAGGCCCAGCCGCGTCCGAGGGCGTACCCGACGATCTGGTTGAGGACCGCATCGTGCGCCCTGGGCTGCACGTGGAAACGCTGGACCAGCACCCCCAATCCCAGCAGCATGGTGGCCAGCAGGATGCCCAGCATCACCTCCGTCTGCCGGGCTCGGAGCACCTGGGGTTTGCGGAACAGGGGAACTCCGTTGGCGATCGTCTCCACCCCGGTCAGAGCGCTGCAGCCGGCCGAGAAGGCCTGCAGCAGCAGCAGAATCCCGACCGCCTCCAGCCCGTGGGTGGCAACCAAGGAGGCGCCTGGCGCCTTGAGGTGGGGGGCGAGCGGATGGATCAGTCCGATCGCGATCACGATCAGGATGGCGGCGATGAACGCCAAGGTGGGCAGCAGGAAGGCCCTGGCACCCTCGGCCAGGCCGCGGAGGTTGAGGAAGGTGACCACGGCCAGGATGGCCAGGCACAGGGGGATGGTCAGCGGCACCAAGGACGGGAAGGCGGAGGTGAGCGAGCCGACCCCGGCGGCGATCGAAACCGCCACCGTCAGCACGTAGTCCACGATCAGGGACGCTCCGGCCAGCAGGGTCAGCCGGGCTCCGAGATTGGCCCGGGCCACGGCGTAGGCCCCACCGCCGGCGGGATAGGCGGCGATGACCTGGGTGTATGAGGCGACCAGCAGAACCAGCAGACCGACTATGGCGAGGGTGATCCAGGGAGCCACCCGGAGCGCCGCCAGGCCGCCCGCGCCGAGAGCCACCAGCAGCGCCTGGGGGCCGTAGGCGACCGAAGTGAGCGCATCCAGGGAGAGCGCCGAGAGGCCCTCGACTGGACTGATTTCCTCCTTGGCCGCCTCACTGGATCGAAGCGGGCGGCCGAGCAGGCTGCGCGGTAGCTTCATTGCATCATCTGCTTGGCGGAACTGATTCGTCGACCGCGCGATTGTGCCGGATGGCGAGGCCCCCGGGATCGCGGTGCGAGGTGGCTATGCGCTGGCCGCCCGGAAGACCTCGTAGCGCTCCTGAAGAAATCCGACATCGGGACGGTCCGGGGTAGCTCGCGGTACCACCAGGAGTCGCCGTCCATTGAGATCCTGCAGTCCGTGGCGCAGCATCGGCCCGTCGATTTCATCGAGAACATCGTGGCGGATCTCGAGGATGGAATCCGGTCGGATGCCGACGATGTTGCGGTCAAAGGCTGCGTGATGGAGCTTGCAGAGGGCCAGCCCGTTGGAGGTGGTCGGTTCGCCCCGCGGGTCGCGGTCAGGAATTATGTGAGCCGCATCAAGCAGATCGGTGTGGTGCAGCTTGCACATGGCGCACGAATTTTGGTACGCACGGAAAACGCGGAATCGAAAGGCAGCCTGGTGCAGGCGTTGGCGCGACAGTCGCGTGACGTATGCGCGTCGGGCCACGTCCGGTAGCTCGTAGGCCTCCTCGCTGTCGCTGGCGAACTGATCGTCAACCTGAACTGTGAAACTCAGCCGCTGGGGATTGTCACCGACAATAAACACGGGCCACTGCGGCAGATAGCGGCTCCGCTCGACTCCGTAGAAATAGATCAGCGGCAGACGGAGTCGCATGACCTCTCGCAGGCCGCGGTTATCGCGATGATTGGGGTCGTCGCCGCGGTAGCGGTACTGCAGAAAACCCTCGCCGCCAAGGGCATCTTCGTACGGTCGGGGGTGACCGGGTACCACCGGCACCGTGGTGATGCTCAAGGGCAAATCGAGCGCGGCCGGCTTGAAGATTCCCTGCGGTCCCATAAGCGGGACACGCTGCCCCCGGAACTGGAAGCCCTGGCGCAGCGAATCCAGTGGCAGCACCTCGCCGTGCCGGTCGACCAAGCCGATCAGGTAATGGAATGCCTCGACCCGGATCTGGTGCTCAGTCGAGCTCTCCTCCATCGCTGTTGATTCTCGCCCGTCGGCCCCTATTTGGTGACCGGGTTGGGCTTCGCCGCCGGTTCAGATTTGCTCGGCGATGCTCTGCCCCTGAACGAAGAAGAGCAGGTAGTCGGGACCCCCTGCCTTGGTGTCGGTGCCGCTCATATTGAAGCCCCCAAAGGGATGCACCCCCATGTAGGCGCCGGTGGAGCGGCGGTTGATGTAGAGGTTGCCCACGTGGAAGCGATCCTTGGCAATCGCGATTCGCTTCGGGTCGCGGCTGAAGTAGGAGCCGGAGAGCCCGTAATCAGTGCCGTTGGCGATCTCCAGCCCCTGCTCGAAGTCCTTGGCCCGGATCACCGCCAGGACCGGTCCGAAGATCTCCTCCTGGGCGATCCGGGCGTCAGGAGCGACTCCGCCGAAGATGGTCGGCTCGATCAGATGGCCATCGCCGGGGCCGTGACCTCCGCCCAGGAGCAGCTCTCCCTCACCTTTCCCCAGCTGCAGGTAGTCGAGGATCTTCTCCTCGGCGGCGCCGTCGATCACCGGGCCCACGGTCACCTCCGGATCAACCGGATCGCCGGATTTGAGCCCGCTCGCCAGCTCCAGCACCCGGCTCAGCACCTCGTCGTAGGCGGAATCGACCAGGATCGCTCGGGAGCCGGCCGAGCACTTCTGCCCCTGAAACCCGAAGGCCGAGGCGGTGATCGCCTCGGCGGCCCGCTCCCGGTCGGCGGTCTCGTCGACCACCACCGCGTTCTTGCCACCCATCTCCAGCTGCACCCGCTTCAGCCAAAGCTGGCCGGGATGGACGCGGGAAGCTCGCTCGTAGATGCGCACCCCGACCTCGCGCGATCCGGTGAACGCCACGAAGCGGATCTTGGGATGGTCGACCAGCGCCTCTCCGATCACCGCACCCTTTCCGGTCAGCAGGTTGATCACCCCGGGCGGCAGCCCCAGCTCGAAGAAGATCTCGGTCAGCCAGGCGGCGGTGGTGCTGGAGGTCTCGGCGGGCTTGAGGATGACGCAGTTCCCGGCCACCACCGCCGCAGTCATCATCCCGGTGGCCAGCGCCAGCGGGAAGTTCCAGGGCGAGATCACCGCCCCCACCCCCAGCGCCAGGTAGCGGAACTGGGTCAGCTCGCCGGGCCAGGGGGCCATCGTGTCCCGGGAGCTCAGCTCCAGGGCCTGGCGGGCGTACCACTCCATCAGGTCGACGACCTCCGAAACCTCGCCGTCCGCCTCGTCCCAGGCCTTTCCGACCTCGTAGACCATCAGGGCGGCCAGCTCGCCGCGCCGCTGGCGGACGACCTGGGCCGCCCGCAGGAGGAGCGCTGACCGCTCCTCGACCGGGGTCCGAGACCAACCTGGGAAGGCCTGCCACCCCGCCACCACCGCCCGCTCAACCTCCTCCCTCCGACCGGCGGCGTGGCGGCCGATCACCTGCTCCGGGTGGGCAGGGTTGTAGGACTGAACCAGCTCCCCAGTCTCCACCCGCTCACCTCCGATCACCAGCGGGTAGTCCCGACCGAGCCTGGCGCGAACCTGGGCCAGGGAGTCGGCGAAGGCGCTGCGGTTGGCGGCTACTGAGAAGTCCAGGGTCGGCTCGCTGCGGAAGGGCGCCAGAGACATCGGAGTTCCTCCTCGTCGGATTGGTTTGTGGATGCGGGATGGCCTGACCGGGGCACTACCTGGGAGAGGTCAGTCCGGCTAGCGCCTCACCAGGTTGCGGGCCAGGAACAGCACGTTGGCTGGACGCTCCGCCAACCGCCTCATGAAGAATGGATACCAATGGGTGCCGTAGCAGGTGGCCACCAGCACCGTGTAACCCTGGGCGAGCAGATCTCGCTGCAGCTGGGGGCGGATCCCGTAGAGCATCTGGAACTCGAAACGATCCCTCGCAATCTGGTGCTGCTCGGTGAAGCTGATGGCGTGCTGGATCATCCGGTCGTCGTGGGTGGCGATGGCGGTGTAAGCAGCCTGGTCGAGGGCCAGTTCCATCATCCGGATGTAGCTGTCATCAACCTCGGCCTTGTCGGCGAACGCCACCTCGCGGCTCTCCAGATAGGCGCCCTTGACCAGCCGCAGGTTAGGAGAGAGCGGCAGGAGCGAGTCCAGGTCGGCGACCGACCGGCGCAGACAGGACTGCAGGACGGCCCCGACGTTGTCGCAACCGCGGGCCCGCAGCCGGCGGTAGATCGCCAGGGTCGACTCCACGTGGGCGGAGTCCTCCATGTCGATCCGCATGGTCATGCCCAGCTCGGCCGATAGCTGCAGCAGCCGGGCCATGTTGTTCTCGGCCAAGTGCTCGTCCAGGTCCAGCCCCATCAGGGTCAGCTTGATGGCCACGTTGCAGTTGAGCTTCTCGGTGGCGAGCCGGCGGATCAGGCCCTGGTACTCATCTACCGCCCGATCGGCGTCGGCGACGCTGGTCACCGCTTCGCCGAGCAGGGTGGCGTTGCACTTGAACCCCTGGCCGTTGAGTCTGCGGATCAGCTCCACGTCCTGGTCTAGGGTTTCGCCGGCCACGAATCGAGAAGCTCCGAGACGCATTCCGTACCGGCCCATGAACCTCCTGGTGGTCCGGTTCTGGGCGGCGGCCAGAATTGTGCTCCGGGCCATCGCGTTGATGGACGGCAAGGTGTCAGACCGCCGCCTGGGGGATCGGGCCGGCACAGGTGGGTCTAGGTAGGGGCATGGGCTGGGCGTTCACCTCGTCCTTGGCTGACCAGCCCATTGTCCTGCGTCCGGTGGAGGTGGGGACCGAGCTGGAAGTGGAGGCTTTCGAGAGCTGAGCTGACCGGCGGGAGAGATTGGCCCGGAAGCGGGGTGCTGCTGGCAGATAGATTGCTAGACGTGACTGACGAGCAGGTCCCGACCCGGCGGCTGGGCACCCAGGGCCTGGTGGTCTCGGCGATCGGGCTCGGCTGCATGGGCATGTCTCAGGCCTACGGGCCGGCCGACGAGGAGGAGTCGCTGGCGACGATCGACCGGGCTCTGGAGATCGGAGTCTGCTTCCTCGACACCGCCAACGCCTACGGAGACGGACACAACGAGCAGCTGCTGGGCCGAGCCATGCAGGGACGGCGTGATCGCGTGGTCCTGGCGACCAAGTTCGGTGTCATCCGGGACGGCCCCATGGCGAGCGGAGTCAGCGGCCGGCCGGAGTACGTCCTGTCCTGCTGCGAGGAGTCGCTGGAGCGGCTCAACACCGACCATATCGACCTCTACTACCAGCACCGGGTCGATCCCGATGTCCCCATCGAGGAGACGGTGGGGGCGATGGCCCAGCTGGTGGACGCGGGCAAGGTGCGCTTTCTCGGTCTCTCCGAGGCAAGCTCCGACTCGCTGGAACGGGCGGCTGCCATCCACCCGATCAGCGCCGTCCAGAGCGAATGGTCGCTCTGGACCAGGGACATCGAGGAGGAGGTTCTGGCCACCGCCCGCCGGCTGGGGATCGGTCTGGTGCCCTACAGCCCGCTGGGTCGGGGGTTCCTGACCGGAAAGATCACCGATCCCAAAGACTTCGGCCCCGACGACTTCCGCCGGGGCAATCCCCGCTTTGAAGGGGAGAACTTCGGGCGCAATCTGGAGTTGGTCCGGCTGGTTGAGCAGCTGGCGGGGTCCCGGGAGGTCACCCCGGCCCAGCTGGCCCTGGCCTGGCTGCTGGGACAGGGTGAGGATGTCGCGCCGATCCCGGGCACCAAGCACCGGACCAATCTGGAGGAGAACGCCGGGGCAGCCTGGGTCACCCTGTCCGCCTCGGAGCTGGGACAGCTGAGCGCTCTGGTGCCCCCGGGAGCGTTCGCCGGATCCCGTTACGCCGATAGCCAGTACGCCTACGGATCAAGCCCGACCCAGCGGTAGCCGAGCTGCCCAGGCAGGTTGCTCCGTCAGGTGGCCGAACTCACCTCTCGTAGACGATGAAGGAGGTTCGGCGGGCGACCTGGTCGTAGAGGGAACGAGCCGGGGCATTGAACTCCTGGGTCTCCCAGTAGGTGCGCCCGACCCCGCGCCGGTCGGCCTCCGCGAAGGCGGCCGCCAGCAGCTCCCGGGCCATACCGGTGCCCCGGGCCTCGGGGGCCACGAAAAGGTCCTCCAGGTAGCAGGAGTCGGCGGTGGACCAGGTCGAGGGGTGGAAGACCAGGTGGACCATGCCCAGCAAGCGGCCGGTCTGGTCTTCGGCGACCAGGCCGATCAGGGGACCGGATCCGCCGGCCAGACGGTCGAAGGTGGCCCTGGTCACCTGGTCGTCAACCTCCTGGCGGTAGAAGTGCAGGTAGCCGAGCCAGAGCTCTCTCCAGGCATCGAAGTCAGTCGGCAGAAGTGGTCTCACCATCGGCCCCATCACCCCCTGATCAGAAGTGCGCCAGCAGCCACTGGTGAAGCAGGGGCACCTGCTCCACCAACAGCGATAGGTGTCCCGAGTCGGGAAGGAAGTGCCACTCGGCCTCTGGCAGCTGGGCAGCCAACCACCGGCCGTGGCCGGCGGGGACCATGAGATCGTGCTGGCCCTGCCAGAGCTGGAGCGGCACCCGGATCTCCGAGAGCTCAAAGCCCCAGGGCTGCACGAACGCCAGGTCATCGTCGATCCAGCCGTCCGGGCCATGCGAGAGGCCCTCAGCGAACAGGGCAAGCATCCACTCCCCGAGGTGCTCTCTGACCGCGGCCCGGTCGGGAGGGGAAAGGAGCGAGTCCATGTACTCGACCACCCCTTCCACTGTGGTCGGGCTGGCGGCCACGGCCGCCTCGTGGAAGGGGCGGGTCGCCGCCTCTCCCTTCAGGATCGTATCGAACTCCTCGACGTTAGCCTCACCCATCCCGGCCAGGTAGTCGAGCCCCTCAGCGTCGTAGGGCGCCACCGAGGCGATGGTGGCCGCCGCCACCACCAGATCGGGCAGCTGAGCGGCGCAGCTAAGCGCGTGCGGCCCGCCACCGGAGTAGCCCCAGGTGGCCAGCTTGGACAGCTTCAGCTGGTCCGCGATCGCCGCTAGATCGTCGGCCGCCGCCCTCACCGACCGGCCCGGCAAGCGGGTGGATTCTCCATAACCTGGCCTGGAGTACCCGATCAGGCGAATTCCTCTCCGCTCAGCGTCAGCCAGCCAGCCGTCGAAGAGCAGCCTCCCACCCGGGGTGCCGTGGTGGACAACCACTGCTGGGTAGCCGACCTGGCCCGAGTCGACCAGCTCCAGCTTCCTACCGTCAGCGGTCTCGATCTGAAGTTCCCGCAGCTGCATCGCGCGCCCTCCCCTGAACCCGACCACAACACCAGCTCGCCCATGATCCTCTGCTGATCCACCATCTCTGAAGGCTCTCGGGCGCTCGGCCATCTGGCGGGCAGGGCTGCCCGAGGGCAGCTGGGTCAGCCCCTCCCAGCATCGGCTCCCGGTCTCGCCCTGCCGGTCTGCTGCAATTGCCGATCGAGCAGACTGGCGCAGTCGTAGAGAGTCTCCAGGTGAGGGACCTCGAGCTTCAGCAGACCGGCCAGCTCGACGAGCGCCCCGACCGTCGCCTCCAGCTCCAGCGGCCGCCCCGACTCGACGTCCTGGAGCATCGAGGTCTTGTGGCTGCCAACTCTGGCTGCGCCCTCTATGCGCTTGTCGATCCCCACCGGGGTCTCTATCCCGATCCCCTTTCCGACCAGGTCAACCTCCTCCATCACCGCTCGGACCAGCGCCACCGCGCCCTGGTCGGAGGTGATCGCTTCCAGGGTCGCCCCGGTCAGTGCCGAGATCGGATTGAAGCTGGCGTTGCCCAGAAGCTTGAGCCACAGCTCGGGACGGATTCGCGGCTGGACCCGCGCCTTGAACCCCGCGCGGCCGAGGGCCGCCGAGACCTCCTCGGTGCGGCCGGAAGGTCGGCCATCCGGCTCGCCCAGGCTGATCCGGTTGCCTTCCAGGTGCTCGACCACCCCCCAATCCGAGATTCGGGCGGCGGGGTAGACGATGCAGCCGACGACCCGGCTGGCGCCGATATTCTTGGAGATGACGCCGTCTGGGTCCACCGTCTCGAGCCGGGTCCCCTCCCAGGGACCATCGAATCTGTCGAAGAACCACCAGGGGATCCCGTTCTGCGCGCTGAACACGCTGGTCTTCTCTCCCAGGGCCGCGCCCAGTCGCTCCGCCAGCGGGGGCAAGCTGTGCGCCTTGACTGTGACGAAGACCACGTCGGCTTCGGCTAGTGGCGAAAGCTCGTCGGTGCACTCCGGATGGACGGTGAAGTCACCGGTTGGGCCGGTAACCCGGAGCCCCTGGCTTTGCATCGCCGCCAGGTGGGGCCCGCGGGCAATCAGGGTGACGTCCTCCCCGATTCGGGCGAGGTGCGCTCCCAGGAGCCCGCCGGTGGCTCCGGCACCCAGGACGACGAACTTCAAAATCGGCTCACTTGGAAGCGAAGGCCTCGGCGACAAACCGGCGCTGGACCTTGCCGGTCGCGGTGCGGGGGATGGCCTCCACCAGGTAGAGATGGCTGGGCACCTTGAACTCTGCCAGATGCTCCCGGCAGTAGGCGAGCAGCGCCTTCTCATCGGTGGGGGAGCTCAGCACCACCGCCGCCGCCACCTCCTCACCCCAAGTCGGGTGGGGCATCCCGAAGCAGACCGCCTCGGCCACCGCCGGATGGGACTCCAGCACCGCGTCCACTTCTAGGGGGCTGATCTTCTCGCCACCGCGATTGATCAGCTCCTTGAGCCGTCCTGAGAGAGTCAGGTAGCCGTCCAGGTCGAGTACTCCCAAGTCGCCAGTGCGGAACCAGCCGTTCGTGAAGGAGGCGGCATTGGCCTCGGGGTTGGACTCGTACCCGTCGATCACGTTGGCACCCCGGATCACCACCTCCCCGGCCGTGCCCCTGGTGAGGAGGTGGCCATCGTCGGTCATAGTCCCAATCTCGACCCCGGTGCCCGGGCCGACCGAACCCGGCAGTCGCCTTCCCGGCGGCAGCGGGTTGGAGGCCATCTGGTGGCTGGCCTCGGTCATCCCGTAGGCCTCCAGCACCGGAACCCCGTAGCGCACCTCCATCTCGGCCATCTGAGCGGGGCTGAGCGCCGAGCTGCAGCTGCGGACGAAGCGCAGTCGCTCAGTGCCCTTTGGCCGGTCCTCTGAGCTCCGCATCAGGATCAGCCGGTGCGGGGTGGGCGAGGCGCTGAACCAGGTCGGCTGATACTCCCGGGCCAGAGCCCAGAAGCCCAAGGGGGTGAATTTCCGAGGGGTCACCACCGAGCCCCCCGCGGCGAGGGCAGCGAGCGCCGACGCCACCAGTCCGTGGACATGAAACAGCGGCATCACGCAGAGCGAGACGTCGTCCTCGGTCAGCTGGTAGTGGTCGACGATGTGGCCCACCGAGGCGGCCAGGTTGCTATGGCGGAGCGGGACCCGCTTGGGCCGACTGGTGGTCCCGCTGGTGTGGAGCACCAGGGCCACATCGTCTGGCTGGGACGAGGAGGCGGTCCGGCCCGATGAGCCTGGCTGGGCGCTCTCCAGATGGAGTTGCCCCCGGGTGTCAATCTCGACCTCGATCACTACCCCACCGTCGGGTAGTGCCCGCCTCGCCGCCTGCCCCTCACCTATGGGAACCAGCAGAATTCGGGCGCCGGTGTCCTCCAGGTAGAAGCGGAACTCGTCCTCCTTGTATGCGGAGTTCAGGGGGCAGGCAGTGGTCCCCATCGTGGCCGCCAAGAACAGCACGATCGCTTCGGGACCGTTGGGCAGGGCCATGGCCACCCGGTCGCCAGGACGTACCCCCAGCTCGGCCAACCGGTCAGCGCCCTCCGATACCAGATCGCGGAGCCGGGCATAGGTGAGCCCCGGACCATCCGGCACCACAACCGCCGGACGGTCGGGGGCGGCGGCGGCCAGGAGATCGGTCACTGTCTTGCTCACCGGAAGCTCCTCGGGTGCCGACTGAGAATCGTTCACCGAGAGTGTGGGCACAGCCCACAGGAGAACGGGCTTGTGGGGCCCGCGCCGTGCTCTGCCGAGTCGGGCCGCCGGCAGTTTAGCCCGCTGCTGGCCAGGAGCTGGGGTAGGGTCTGCAGCCGTGGTATCGGCACCGGAACCCGGGCTGCAAACGAATGCACGAACTCCCTTGACGTAACTACCTGAGTAGTGTACGGTCCACTTTCATGTTGCGGGGAATGCCCGGGCGCCGTGACTCGGGCGCGCTCCGAAGTCGGGAAGGCAGCCCAATGCCCAAGGGCGGGCTCGACCGCACTCGGATCCAGGTACCGGAAGACCCAGGCGGGACACCGCCCGACCAGGGGAGGTTGACTTTCGTATGAGGCTGGCGACGATCACCACCGACGACGGTCCTCGGCTTCACGTCCGGGGTCGCTCCGGCTACGTCGATGCCGCGGCTGAGACCGGCAACCCTCGGCTGGCCGAACTGCGCACAGCCCTGGTCAGCGGCCCAGAGGTCTGGGAACGGCTACGCTCCTTGGAGTCCCGCGAGGGTCGCCAGGTGCAGGAGTCTGAGTTCGCCGCAGCGGTGCCGGCACCCCCCCGGATCCTCTGCCTCGGCGTCAACTACAGCGAGCACGCCCTGGAGACCGGGCGCACGGTGCCCAACTGGCCGGAATGCTTCGTTCGGGGTACCGCCAGCGTGACCGGACCATTCTCAGACCTGGTACTGCCAGCCCTCAGCGAGCGGTTCGACTACGAGGGCGAGCTGGGGGTGGTGATCGGCCGCGGCGGGCGATACATCCCCGCCGAGCGGGCCCTCGAGGCCGTCGCCGGGTTCGTCGTCTGCAACGACGCCTCGGCCAGGGACTGGCAGCGTGCCGGCACCCAGTGGACCCCGGGCAAGAACTTCGATGGCACGATGCCACTGGGACCGGAGCTGGTTACCGTCGACGAGGTCGAGGTGGCCGACGTCCAGCTGACCACTACCGTGAACGGTGAGGTCAGGCAGTCAGCCAGGACATCCCAGATGCTGGTAGACGTCCCTCGGGCCATCGAGTTCTTCTCCGCCTTCACCACGCTTCAACCCGGAGATGTGATCGCCACCGGCACCCCGGGCGGGGTGGGAATGGGCCATCAGCCACCTTTGTGGCTGGCACCCGGCGACATCGTCGAGGTCACCGTTGAAGGGGTCGGCACCATCCGCAATCGGGTGGTGGCTGAGGATTCCCAGAAGGTTTCACGCAGGTGGATTCCGGCCGCAACGTCTGGCCGGAGTCTCTAGAAGAAGCAGCGCCGTAATCGGGGAGGGCTTACATGCCGTGGTTTCACCGCCGACCTGACAGCCAGCGATTGTCGAGACCGAAAGACAGCTCCCGGGAGGGCGAGAGTCTCCGCCAGGGCAGGAGCCGGCGGCTCTCCGCCGCAGCTGCAGCCCTGGTTCTCGGAGTGGCGGCTGCCGCCACCAGCGGAGCCATCGCCCTCGCTCCAGTATCTGCGGCCAGTTCCCCGCTGGTGATTGGAGTCCTCGCCCCGTTCACCGGTCCGGACGCCGCCTTGGGGGGTTACTACGACGCCTCCTGCCTGGCGGCGACCAAAGCCATGAATGCCGATGGCGGAGTACTCGGCCATCAGTTGAGCTGCGCAACCTTTGACACCAGGGGAGACCCGGCTGACGCGGTGCCGGCCACCAATCAGATGTTTGCCACCGAACCCGATCTGGGAATGGTGATCGGCTGTACCTCCGACGAGGCGGCATCGGTGGTTCCGATCCTCAACAGCAAGAAGATGGTGTCGTTCTGCATGACTGGTCAATCCGAGTTCGACCATGTCCACTACCCCTACTTCTTCCGGCTGGTACCCCCGGACCTGGCTGAGTCCTACGCCATGGTCGCCATCGCCAAATACACCAAGCACTACAAGAAGATCGCGCTGGCGTTTGGCAACGACATTGGGTCGCAGACCTTTGTCGGCCCTGCCGTCAAGTCGCTCAAGAAAGCCGGGATCAAGCTCACCGCCAACGTGACCCTGGACCTCACCGCCAGTACCTTCCGCACCGAGGCAGAGCAAGTCGTACAGAGCCATCCGGACGCGATCATGACCGAGGCTCTGGGATCGGCTGACGCCACATTCCTCTCCGAGGTCAAGCAGCTCAACGGCGGGAAGATGATCCCGGTAATCGGCACCTCAGCCACAATCGATCCTGCTTGGTTCTCGTCAGTGGGAGCGGCGATCGGAAAGTCCACCCTGGCCAAGTACTACGTGGCTGACAACTTGGTGACAGCCACTTCTGGCCCGGAATACACACCTTTCTATGACGCCATGGAGTCCGTCAAGTCTCAGGTCACCAGCGAAGACGCTGGCAGCCTCGAGACCCTTCTCTCCGGACCCGGTGCCGTCCATCTCTTTGACGGAATGAACCTGGGCGCCCTGGCCATGATCATGGCCAAGAGCACCGTGCCCAGCGTTTACAAGGCCGACATTTTGAAGATCGGTGACGGGGTCAAGGGCGCCGTAGTGGTGCACAGCTTCGCGCAGGGGAAGGCCGAGCTCGCAAAGGGTAAGGCCATCCGCTACATCGGCCCCGGCGGCCCAACCAGCTTCGACAGCTACCACGACTCGCCGGGTATTTTCCAGATCGACGGCTACAAAGCCAACGGAGCGGTCACCGTGGTTGGTGCGATCACCACCGCCAACTACCGGGCCGTCCAGTAGCCGCAGCCCAGGGATGAAT
>JBARIA010000038.1:0-34639 GCA_049799515.1 Candidatus Dormiibacterota bacterium
CATCGCAGGTGCTCGGCCACCGGCCGCCCCACCCGCCCCGATCCGAGCGCCCGGCGAACTGCCCTGGCTTCAGAGCCCAGTGCGCAGACGACCAGGAGCAGCGGCCGGCCTGCGGCCGGGGCGGGAGAGCGCAAACCCCGGGCCCCGATGCCCACCCCAACCAGCAGGGTCGCGGCCAGGAGCGCGCTGGCTCCGATGCCAAGGACGATCGCCAGTACCGCGCTCTGGGCCATCACCCCGGCCACCAGAACCGCCGAGATGGCGAGGCCCAGGCGGTTGCCGGCCCGCAGTCCACCGAGCCAGAAGGCCAGCCAAAGCTGGAGCGCCAATCCCACCACCAGCCAGCCCAGGTAGTTGAGCGCCGAGACGCCGTACCAGACCTCGGCATGAGCCGGATATGAGTAGATCGAGCCCAACCACCACTGGGCCCCGCGGAGCGCCACCGGGTCGACCACCACGTCGATCGCGACCATCGCCAGCGCCCCCAGGACGAGCCTCCGAGCGCCCCGTGCCCCCAGCCAACCGGCCAGGGTGTAGGTGCAGTAGGCCAGCCAGGTGAAGCTGAGGCTGTCGAACAGGGGTACCCCCAACACCCGCCAGTCGTGGGCGAGACCGAGGCTCCGGTAGGCGTAGACACCGAAGGGCACCCCGGGTCCGACGGTCGACCCCCACTCGGCGGCGAAGGCGATCAGCCAGCCGCCGAGAGCGATCGGTAGCGCTCGGCGCCAGCCGAACTGGCGCCAGATCACAAGGATTATCACCAACCAGGGTCCGAAGGCATACCACCGCGAGAGCAGGGCGGCCATCCCTAGGCTACCCGGGCGGAGGCGGAGGGGCTCAGCTCGCGCACCGACTGGCGCAGCGCCAGGTCCAGATCTCCGGGTCGCCAGCCTAGTTCGGTCTGAGCACGCTGGGAGTCCACGTACATCGGGTGGGCCGCCATCCGCACCGAGGTGAGGGAGATGGCGGGTGCCCGACGCTTCAGTCGACCCCGGGCCTCGCTGGCGAGGGCGGTGGCGAACGCGAGTCCCATCGGTACCCGCCAGCGAGGCGGCGCCACCCCGGCGATCTCCGCTACCCAGGTCAGCAGCTGGCTCAGGGTCAGATTGCGGTCTCCCAGGATGTATGACCGCCCAGCCACTCCCCGTTCCAGCGCCAGGACATGGCCCTGGCCGACAGCCTCCACCGCGACCAGGTTGAGGCCCGTATTGACGACGGCGGGGATTCGGCCGCCCAGGAAGTCCTGAATGGTCTGGCCGGTTGGGGTGGGCCGGGTGTCACCACTTCCGACCGGGGTGCTGGGCTGCACCACCACCACCTCCAGCCCCTCCGGGGCCCGCTCCAGGACGAGCCGCTCCGACGCCCATTTGGTTCGCTTGTAGGGACCCGCCAGGCCAGCTGGGGACCTGGCGCCGTCGGCCTCGGTGCAGACCCGCCCGGAACGTCTGAAGGCGAGGGTGCCCACCGTGCTGCAGTGCACCAGGCGGCGGAGTCCCGCCCTCCTTGCCGCCTCCAGCACGTTGGCGGTTCCGCCCACGTTGACGGCGATCATCGAGCTGACCTCCTCCGGCCGCAGGGAGAGCCGGTAGTCCGCCGCGCAGTGAATCACCGACTGGCAGCCGCGAGCCGCGGCCAGCACCGAGTCCTGATCGGTAACGTCCCCCGGGCAGGCCACAACCCTCACCGGCGGATGGAACTCCTGGGGCCGGCGGACCAGAGCTCGCACCTCGTACCCAGCCTGGACCAGCTGGCCCAGGACCGCCGAGCCGACGAAGCCGCTGGCTCCGGTCAGCAGCACCGGGCCCGGTCGCTCACGGCTCATCCGCGCTCGGCGGCGGACAGCAAGGGGGCGTCGAGGACGTAGCCGTCCCGGCGTCTGGTCCGGAGCAGCCGCGGCCGACCTGGGTCGGCCTCCAACTTCAGCCGCAGCCGGTGGATGCACATGGTCACGGCGGCCGGGGTGGCGGTGGGATCCCCGCCCCAGGCTCCGTCGATGATCTGGCGCCTGGTCAGCACCACCCCTGAGTTGAGGGCCAGGTACTCGAGCAGGTCCGCTTCGCGAGGGCTGAGGAAGTGGCGGCGGCCCTCGATGCGAGCGCTGCGTCTGGCCGGCTCCACCACCAACGGCCCGATCTCCAGAACCCGACCGGAGGTGCGTCGCTCCACCTGACGGCGACGCCAGATGGCCCGCATGATCGCCCGCAGCATGGCCGGCGGATAGGGCTTGGCCAGCACGTAGTCGGCGCCCGCTTCCATCAGGGTGACCGTCTCCTGCGGCTCCGTGGTCAGAACGACCAAGGGAGCGGTGGAGATGCTGCGGACCGCCTCAACCCCCCTGGCTCCCTGCAGCAGCGTCCGATCGGCCACCAGCGCAGCCGGCGGTTCCCGGCGAATCAACTGCGATAGCTGATCCAAGCTGACCACCACCCGCGCCTCCAGTCCCGCGGTCTGAGAGACGATGTGCGCGGCTACGTCCGCGTAATCGGGGTCGGCCTCTAGGATGGGAACTAGCACCTGCCCATTCTCACGGACAGCCGTGAACTCCCTCGATCTCTGGCCGCCTGCATGAGGTCCTGATCATGACTGCTGATGCCCTCGATTGGATCATCCAGAAGCTCCCCTTCCTGGGGCCGCTGGGAGACGCCCTCCACCAATGGCTGGCCAAGTTAGGGGAGCTCAGCGGATCCCGCGCCGGACAGGCAAAGGACTTCCTCAACGGAACCTGGCTGGGCCATCCCATCCATCCTGCACTCACCGACGTTCCGATCGGGGCCTGGATGGGGGCGAGCCTGCTGGACCTATCCGACGGGGGCGAAGGTGGCGGGATGGCCCGGGGCGCAGATGCCCTGGTGGCGCTGGGCTGCGCCGGAGCGGTGGCAGCCGCGGTCACCGGTTTGGCCGATTGGCAGGACCAGGTGGGCAAGGGACGCGACCTGGGTACGGCTCACGCCCTGATCAACACCAGTGCGCTGGCCCTGTTCTGCGCCTCACTGGCCCTCCGGCTCAAAGGTGCCCGCCGGCCGGCGATCGGACTTTCCTTGCTGGGGCTGGGAACCGCGACGGCCGGGGCCTACATCGGTGGCGACATGGTCTACCGGCTGGGAATGCAGGTAAATCGCAACGCCTTCACCAGTGGGCCCAAGAAGTGGAGCGAAGTTGCCGACGAGAGCGAGGTGGCTGAGGGCTCATTCACTCACAAGCAGGTCGGCAAGAATCAGGTCCTGCTGACCCGCCTCAACGGTGAGATCTGCGCGGCCAGTGCCGTCTGCTCGCACGCCGGCGGTCCCCTCGACGAGCTACCGCTCGAGGACGGGCAGCTGCAATGCCCCTGGCACGGGTCGCAGTTCTCCCTGCGCACGGGATACGTCACCCACGGTCCCGCGACCGTCGCTATCCCCCTGTTCGAGACCCGCACCAAAGACGGGAAAGTGGAGATCCGACGACTGTAGCTGTGACCACGATCGACCACGTCCTGCTCGCCACCACCGATCTTCAGCACGGTGAGGAACAGCTGTGGCGGGGCTACGGGCTGCGCTGCACCCCAGGGGGCAGCCACCTCAGCTGGGGAACCGCCAATCTGATCGTGCCGATCGGAGGGCAGTACCTGGAGCTGGTGGCGGTGCGAGAGCTAGAGTTGGCCGGCGCCAGCCTTCTAGGCCGGGCGGTGCTGGCCGCCGCTGACCGTGATCGGCTGACTCCGATCGGGGTCTGCCTCAGGACCAACGACCTGGCGTCGGTCGCCGGTAGGCTCGGCCGAGAAGCTGAGCCCGGATCGAGAACCCTGGCGGACGGGTCGGAGGTTCGCTGGCAGAGCATCGGCCTGGAACAGGCCTTCGGGGCCACCCGGCTGCCGTTCTACCTGTCATGGGAGGATGGGAGTCAGCACCCCTCGGCGGCGACACCCGGACACCGCATCGCTGCCCGAGAGATCGCCGAAGTGGAGGTGGGCGGACGGGAGGAGGTTCTGCTGGAGCATCTGGGCGGGGAGGTACCGGGGCTGCGCCCGGTGGGCGGGGCCCCCGGCGTTCGTTCGCTCACCCTCCGTCTCGACGACGGTTCCCAGCTTCAGCTACCCTGACTGGAGCGCTGGTCAGCCCAGTTCGTAGTCCAACCACAGCGTGTGGGCCCCCTCCTCGTCGATCTCGATGCGCGCCTCGCCGGAGATGCCCTTGAGCTCCCCGGTACCGGACCCCGGAGAGATCGGCCACTTGGCCCAGGGTGTCTCCCCGACCATGGTGCCGAGATGAAGTAGCGCGAAGGTCCCCCACCTCCCCTGCAGGGTTCCCTCGATCCGCTCCAAGGCCACGTAGCCCGCCCCCACCGGATCAGCTCGCACCGTCAGCATCTCGACCCGGCTCCGGGCCTCGAGGTCACCGGTGAAGGTCTTGCTGATGAGGACCCGTCCGTAGGTCACCCCATCGTCCTCGGCATAGGGAGGCTGCGGCTCGAACTTGTCCAGTCGGAACGGGGAGACGGCCTGGGGCACGTGGGAAATGCTACCGCCGGTTCGAACCGGTCGACCCTCAGGGCTCGGCCAGTCCCGCCAGAGCAATGGCACAGCGGCTGACCGCCTCCGGCATCTGTAGCAGGTCATAGCCGCCCTCCAGCAGCCACACGGTTGGACCCTCTCCCAGCTCCTCAGCGATCTCCCGCAGTAGGACCGCGGCTGTGCCGTAGGCCTCCGGCTGAAGGCTGAGCTGGGCCAGCGAGTCGGCGGCGAGGGCGTCGAATCCGGCGCTGACCAGGATCAGCTGGGGACGGTGCCGGCGGAGGGCCAGCAGCACCTCCTTCCGGAGCGCGCCCAGCCAAGGGTCCGATCCGGTTCCGGGCGGCAGGGGCAGGTTGAGGTTGGTCCCCAGACCGGCTCCCGCCCCTCGCTCAGATTCGGTCCCGGTGCCGGGATAGAGGGGCGCCTGATGCAGGGAGCAGTACAGTACCGAGCCGTCCTCATAGAAGGCGTCCTGGGTCCCATTGCCGTGGTGAACGTCGAGGTCGACGATGGCCACCCGTTCAACCCCCAGACGACGCTGGGCATGCCGCACCGCGATGGCGGCGTTGTTGAACAGACAGAATCCCATCGCCTGGTCAGGGGTGGCGTGGTGGCCGGGCGGCCGGACCAGGGCGAAGGCTGGGGACTTCGGGTTGGTGGTGGCCACCGAGACCGCCGCCATAGCCGCACCGACCGCGCCCAGCGCGACTTGGTAGGAGTCAGGCCCGCAGTAGGTGTCGGGGTCGATCCAGCCGCCGCCCTTGCCGGCGAATCGCTGGATCCGCTGCAGGTGCCGGCGCGAGTGAACCAGCAGGATGTCCTCCTCGGTCGCCAACGACGCTGTCTCCCAGCGGGAGTCCCCGAGTCGGGGCTCGGACCTGAGTCGAGCGGTGATGGCACGCAGCCGCTCGGGGGACTCGGGGTGCCCTGGACTCTGATGCCGCAGGAAGAGGTCGTCGTAGAAGAAGACCAGCGGGGGCGATCCCTCCTTCCCGGCGGCCACCGCCATCTACTGATCCAGCGAGAGCACCAGTTGCGGAGCGGCGATGCGGTGATCCTCCTTGGTCGGCCTGACCGCCGTGCCGACCGCGAAGAACTCGATCACATGGGTCCCCCAGCCGTGGTTGCTCTCATTGATCTGTGCCCCCACGATTCCCTCGGCCGCCACCTCCTCGGCTTCGGTCTGCATCCGCTCCATGGCCAGCTCCCGGGCGTCGTAGAGGGCCTGGGTGAAGTTGGGCATCTCCTGGTTCTGACCCACGCTGCGCATCCACTGGCCCAGCCCCTGGTGAGCCACGTGATACACGCAGGAACCCATCACCAGCGCCAAGGGTGCGTAGCCGGCCTGCAGCAGAGTCCAGAAGTCCTGGCCGGAGAGGTCCGAGGTGAAGGGCTTGTTCTTGTTGGTCCGCATGCTGCCCTTCTGGCTGCGCACCGCAGTTCCCACCGCCATGAACTCGGCCAGTCCCTGGCCCCACTCATACCGGTTGATGTCGAGTCTGACTCCGACGATCCCATCCGCTCCCAGGGCGTCCGCCTCCTCCTCCATCCGGCTCATGGCCAGCTCCCGGGCCTGGTACATGGCCTGGCTCAGAACCTGGAGCTCCTGGTTCTGGCGGTAGTTGGCGATCTGGAGTCCGATGTGGTAGATCGAGCTGCCAATCACCAGGCCCACGGGGTCGAAGCCCGCCTCCTTGACCAGGAGGAACTCCGAGATCGAGAGGTCACTGGTGAACAGCCCCTTCTTGCCGTCGCCACCACGCATCTCGCGCAGGCGGCGCACGGCGTCCTCCGGGATCTCCGGCTTAGGGGATAGTTGATCCGACATCGGCGGTCCTCCTGGGTCTGAGTGGCACCACCAGGGTGGGAGGTGGAGCGGGGACGGCGCCCGGGTGCGGAACGACCGCGGTGCCCAGGATGACCCACTCCACGATCCGCCCGAGTACGGCCTCAGATCCGGTTGCGTACTCGATCACTTGGGAACTGAAATCGACCCCCACCACCCCGCTGGCCCCAGCCTGGGCGGCCTCCAGTCCGATCCGCTGGCGGGCCGCGGTCTGAGCCTGGTGCATGGCCCGGCTGAAGGTACCCACCTCGCTGTTGGTCCAGGCGGCGTAGCCACCGAAGCCCCGGCCGAAGATGGCGACCGCCTGCTGGGCGCTGGCCCCCATCACCAACCGCACTGGGAAGTAGCCGGTTGAGAGCAGCTTGGCGAGCTCCTGACCGGAGAGGGTCGAGGTGAAGGGCTCAGCCTTCGGTGCTGAGCCAGTCCGGCGAACTGCGGTGCCCAGAACTGTGAACTCGGACATGCCCTGGGCCCACTCCCAGTGACTGACCTTGAGCCTGACTCCGACTACCCCATCCGCCTTCAGCCCCTGGGCCTCCAGGACCAGCCGGTGGATGGCCCGCGCTCGGGCCTCCAGCAGAGAGCGAGTGAGGGCCTGGTTCTCCTCAGGCTGCATCGCCCCCCAGGCGTACGCGCCCCGCATGCCGATGCCCATCCCGGGCCCCTGGTTCCAACCGGTGTTGATCCAGCCCAGCCGGTACAGCGAGCTGCCGAGCACCTGGGCAACCGGCTCGTAGCCGATCCCGGACAGCGCCGCCAGCTCGTCGACCGAGAGGTCGGAGGTCCAGACTCCGCCCTTCTCCAGCTGTCGACGGATCCGCTCCTCCGCCTCCAGGGGAATCCCGCCCCCCTCCACCAACTGCCGGCTGTGATCCGCCCGTTGCAGACGAAGCGCGGTCTCCTCCGGGGTCTCCGAGCTGCCTGATCCGCGCCGGAGAAAGCGCATCAGCTGAGCAGCCGTTCGAGAGCGACTCGGTCCTGGGAACTGGCTCCGGCCTGGGCCGAGAGGGCTCGCGCCAGCTCCACCAGCCAGGCGTCGAGATTGAGCATCTCGGTCTTGAGGGCGATCCCCCGGACCACCCTGGTGCACTTGGCCGCCACCGCGCCACCGGATCGGGCCAGTTCAAAGCGGAGCTCACCGAGCTCCAAACTGACCCGCTTCACCTGGCGAGGCCGGCGCAACATCCCTCCCCCCTCGCGTTCCACTTTGGTACGGCCGGGCAGGGCGGCCTCGAACTTTCCGGCAACCACCTCCAAGAAGGTGGACAGGTCGCCAGAGTCAGCTCGCAGCGCAGCCGCCAGCCGGTCGAAATCCTCGGGGGGTCCCTCTATCGAGACCAATTCATCCATGCCCTGATGGCGAATATAGCGGCCGGGTGGTGCAACTGCTTCATAACCGCTCCCGCTTGCCCGTCCCACCATCGTGCCTGCGTCGCTTCCATCCGCTCTGGCAGCATGGGCGCGTGATCGCTCCCCGACCGACCCTGGCTCAAGAGCGCCGCAGTTCCTGGATCACCGCCCTGGTGGCCCTGATTCTGCTGGTGGCGCTCTTGGCGGTGCGGTCGGAGTTGCTCTCGCTGGTCCCCAAGCGGAATCGCACCGAGGTGCAGCTGGGCACTCTGGTGCTGGCGGCGGTTTTCGGCGGAATCGCCATCCGCGCCTTCGTGTCCAGGGCCTTCTATCGCTTGAGCGGCACGGGACTTTCGGGCTGGCGTCCGATCGCCACCTGGTGCCTTTACGTGGTCTTGGCGGCCGGAATACTCTCCGCCCTCGATATCAACCTGACCGGGCTGCTGGCCGCCGGAGCCATCTTGGGTGTGGTGGTCGGGGTGGCGGCTCAGACCTCGCTTGCCAGCGTGTTCGCCGGGATCGTGCTGGTGATGGCGCGTCCCTACACCGTGGGCAGTTGGGTGGTCCTGCGCTACTCCATGTTCGGCGCCTATGACTACGCCGGGGTGATCACCCAGGTCGGGGTCGTCTACACCACCATGGACATGGGTGGCCGCTTGGTACGGGTACCCAACAGCTCGGCCCTGGCCTCGATACTGATCGTGAGCCACGTGCCCATCCAGCTGGACATGGAGCTCGTGCTGCCTCCCCAGGTCCGCCTCACCCGGCTCCATACGGAGTTGACCAGTTCCCTACACCTAGGCCCGGGTGAGAGCGTAAGTCTGCGCCCAGTCCGGCTTACCACCGAGGGCGACGGTCAGCTCACCTGCCAGCTGCTGATCCGATCCCACCGAGCACTGGACCTGGCAGCAGTCAACCGGGCGATCATCGCCAGTTCAGAGAAGGCCGAGGAGTCCGAGACCACGAGCACAGAGCCGAAAGAGCCGACCACTTGACCGACTATGTCCCCACCCCGGCCGCCTGGGCCGAGGACGGACCTGAGGAGGTTGCCGATGGACTCTTCCGCATCCCGCTGCCGCTGCCGAACGACGGCCTCCGGGCCGTCAACTCTTACCTTTGGCGGGGCGACGATGGCGACCTCCTGATCGACTGTGGCTGGGTCCATCCCCGCAGCTGGGAGGTCCTCACCGCATCCCTCGAACGGTTCGGGAGCGGGGTCAAGTCGATCCGCCACCTCTTTGCCACCCACGTCCATGGCGACCACCTGGGCGCGGCCGGCCAGATCCGGGAGGCGGGCGGGGCCTTCGTCACCTTGGGGCTGGGCGACCGCGAGAGCGCGCAGCTGCTGGCCACCGATCCCGGGCTCTCCTGGAGCCGGACCAGGGAGCTGCTGCTCCGCCACGGAGCGGCGAAGCTGGTGGAGGCCCTGGACCAGGAGTCGGAGGCCAACCCCAGAGCGCCCTGGCTATCTCCTCTCCCGGATCTATTCATCACCGGCGGTGAACTTCGGTTCCAGGGCCGAGAGTTGGAGGTGCTGCCCACCCCGGGGCACACCAGGGGCCATCTATGCCTCTGGGACAAGTCCAGCCAGCTCCTCTTCGCCGGGGACCACGTCCTCCCCCACATCACCCCCTCGATCGGCGTCGAGGTCCCCCTGGGAGGCCTGCCCCTGCTGCACTTTCTGCGCTCCCTGGAGCTGGTCCGCGACCTCCCCGCCCAGCTGGTCCTCCCGGCCCACGGGCCCCCCTTTCGGGACCTCTCGGGGAGGGTCGACCAGCTCCTCGAGCACCACCGGCTCCGGCTCCGGCTCTGCCGGGCGGCGGTCGAGTCGGGCTGCCGGACAGCCATGGCGGTGGCCGAGGCGCTGCCCTGGACCAGGCGGGAGCGCCGGTTCAGTGACCTGGACAGGTTCAACCAGATGCTGGCGGTCAATGAGACGGTCGCCCATCTGGACCTGCTCGCCGAACGAGGCGAGCTAAATCAGGTGCTGTCAGACTTATTAGTTGAATTCACTCTCGCCCCCGGCGAGTCCTGACCAGCAGCGGAGGCCATCAGCAGTGACGGTGACAGAGAGCGCGACCACCGCCTTTCGTTCGGTCAACCCGGCCACCGAGGCGGTCATCGCCGAGTACCCGGCCATGACCGCTGCTCAGGTGGAGTTCGCGCTCGCCAAGGCAGAAAGCGCCTTCCAGCACAACCGCCGCCAATCCGTCGCCTGGCGTTCCGAGAGGATGCAGGCGCTGGCCCAATTGCTGCGGCGCGACCGCGAGGAGCTGGCCCAGCGGGTGACTGCGGAGATGGGCAAGCCCCTGGCCGAGGCCCAGGCGGAGGTGGACAAGTGCGCAGTCGGCTGCGAGTACTTCGCCCAGCAGGCGGCCCGCTTCCTCGCCGACGAGCCATCTCCGTCCGACTCCCCCCGCAGCCTGGTGGCCTTCCGACCACTGGGGGTGATCCTGGCGATCATGCCCTGGAACTACCCGCTCTGGCAGGTTCTCCGCTTCGCGGCGCCGGCCCTGATGGCCGGTAACGCGGCGGTCCTCAAGCACGCGCCCAACTGCTTCGGTACCGCTCTGGCCCTGGAGCGACTGATCACTGAGGCGGGGTTCCCCGAGGGCGCCCTCGGAGCCCTGATCACCGGCGTTGAGCCGATGGCGGGGGTGATCGCTGACCCCAGGGTGCATGCGGTCACCCTCACCGGCAGCGACCTGGCCGGAAGTAAGGTCGCCGAGATCGCCGGTCGGGAGATCAAGAAGACGGTGCTGGAGCTGGGCGGGTCGGACTTCTTCCTGGTGCTCGAGGACGCCGACCTGGACCAGGCTGCCGAGGTGGGGGTGCGGTCCCGCTTCCAGAACGCCGGTCAGACCTGCATCGCCGCCAAGCGCTTTCTGGTCGCCGAGAAGGTCGCCGATACCTTCCAGGATCTCTTCGTGAAGCTCTCGTCGCAGATCCGGGTCGGCGATCCCCTCGACCCGGCCACTCGGCTCGGGCCGCTGGCTCGCCAGGACCTGCGGGAGAAGCTGCACCAGCAGGTCAGGAGATCAGTGGCCCAGGGCGCCCGGCTGTCCCTGGGTGGCGAGCTCTCCGAAGGGGTCGGCTACTTCTACTCGCCCACCGTGGTCACCGACGTACAGCCGGGAATGGCTGTCTTCGACGAGGAGACCTTCGGTCCAGTTGCCGCCTTCACCAGATTCCACGACGAAGCGGAGGGCCTTCGCCTGGCCAACCACAGCCGCTACGGGCTGGGTGGCAACATCTGGACCGGGGACGTGGGGCGGGGGGTGGCCCTGGCCGCAGAGCTGGACACTGGCGGCGTGTTCGTCAACGGGATGACCCACTCCGACGCGCGCGTGCCCTTCGGCGGGGTCAAGCGGAGCGGGTACGGTCGGGAGCTCCACCACTTCGGTATCCGCGAGTTCACCAATATTCAGACCGTCTGGCAGCCGTAACCGGCGAACCATCCCCTGCCGATCGAACAGATAGCCCAGCTGCCGTTGCCCAGTTAGGACACTTGCCCACTCTGGTCCAGATCGGGGCGTGCCTGGCAACCGCTGAAAAGCTACTCCTGACGAACCCAGCACCAGTCGATGGATGGTCCCATGGCACGGCGCGGCGACCCTGAGCTAACTGGGAACTACCAGCTACCCGGGGCCAGATCGAGCGTCGCCACGTACCAGGCGTCTTCGAAGCCTTCACCGTTGGCCTGGTCTGGCCCAGTGTCTTGATCAGAGGTGTAAAGCGGGTGCCCCTCGTACTCAACCTGTCGTCCGTTCCGGTCGTGAATCACCCCGAAGCTTTCGAGCATGAGTCCCGTCGGCAAGTCAAGGGCATCGTTTCGCGTCAGCACGGGGTGCCATGCGAGCGCACACTGGGTGGTACACGCTACTCGGTTGGGGCGGTCAAAGGTGAACCAATACAGAGTGCGTCCTGCCTTGTTGGTAAAGACGGTTCGCATCACGCCGTCAATCTCGATCCTGGCCGTGCGGATGACCGCGACCGGTGTTAGCCGCGAAGAATCCCGCGTTGTGGCCGCGGCAAGATGGGAATTGGTTGTAGCGCATCCAGCCAACACTGTCGCCAGGACAAGGCACACGCCGACCCGGACTACCCCGATCTTGCCCCTCACTCTTCCGCTGCCTCCTCCATTGCAATCCTCCGTCGGATCCCAAGGCTCAACCGGCGGACATGCGCGGCAAAGTGTAATCCGCGTGCGTCCAGGCTAGTCATAACGCGCTGTTAACCGCTGAACCGCATACGTGGCTGTGGTTACGGCGCGGGGTTAACAACATCATTAGTTCCAATTAACCCATCCTTAAGCCTGCCCTGGCCAGCATTGGCGGCGATGGGCCGCAGCTAGCTCGCAGCGGTCAAAACCTCAGCATCGTGGTTAACGGGGGAGTTGATGTTGATACGAGCGCTTGCGACCCGATCAATGCTCGCTACAGCGACCGCAGTGGCGGTAGCGGCGGCCACCCTGACCCCGGTCGCCTTCGCGACTTCCCAACCGCGTGCCGCGCGGGCGGTCCAGGCCGGGCAAGTGCCGCTGATCGTTTATTCTGCCCAAGGCTATGACATGAACGAAGTGGCCGCGTTCCAGAAGGCCACCGGCATCAAGACCGAGTTACTGTGCGATAGCACCGGTCCGCTGCTCGCCCGCATCGCGGCAGAGCGCAACAACCCCCAGTGGGGATTGCTCTGGGTGGACGGCAATCAGCCGTTCGCTGAACTGGATGACGAGGGACTGCTGGTGCGCCACTACCTGCCCTCCGTGAAGTTCAATGCGCTGGGCCAATCGTTGATCCCATCGGACAAAAGCTATATTCCCACCGGCACCACGATCGCTGCCACCTTGATCTACAACAGCGCCAAGATCAAGACTCCACCGAAGACGTTCCAGCAGCTGTTGGAGCCAAAGTACAAGGGCCTCCTGGGAATGAACAACCCGTCTATTTCCGGGCCCACCTACCCGTATGTGTCCGGCCTGATGAACTACCTCGGCGGTGTATCTCAGGGCAAGAAGTTCCTGACCGAGTTGAAAGCCAACGGTCTTCACGTCTATGACGTCAACGGCGACACTCTTAACGCACTTCAGACCGGTCAGATCGCCATGGCGACCATCCAGAGTTCGGCCATCATCGGCGCACTCTCTTCCAACCCGGACTACAAGCTTGCTTTCCTCAAGGGGGTGACTCTGCTACCGAGCGATATCGGCATCGATCGCCACGCCTCGAAGACGGAGATTGCGGAAGCCGAGCGTTTCACCGCCTACGTTCTCTCTAAGGCGGGCCAGCACCAGATGAAGGTCGGGGATCCGACGGGCGACTCGAACTTCTGGCCAGTGGTGAAGGGTGCAAGCCCGAAGGTAGGTGTCCCCGCCCTGTCCTCGATCCACTACCAGGAAACCAACCCGTACACGTGGGGACCGAAAGAGTCCGCAATCAATGACTGGTTCACCGCCAACATACTGAACTGAACGTTCACGAGTAATGGCAAAACTCACCTGGGAGGGGCCCCGGTCAGCGGCCGCCGCGGGTCGCCCTTTGCGCCTTGGCGCATTGGGCGGCCCTGCCCTTTGGGTGCTGTTCTTTCTCATCCTGCTCGCACCAATCGCCTTCTTTCTGTTGGTGGCGATCATGCCCGCCCCAGCCGACCAGGGAACCGCCTGGTTCACCTTGGCGCCGTTCATCGCCGCCCTGAGCGGCCCCACTCTTCAGGGGCTGCTGGATTCGCTGGGCCTATCGGTCAGTACGGCGATCCTCTCGCTCGCCGTCGCGCTGGTGCTGGCCTGGCTGGTTCAGCGGACCAACCTACGGGGACGACCTGCGTGGAACCTTCTGGTCTGGGTCGTGCTGCTTACCCCTTCCTTCCTGGTGGCGCTGGGGTGGGAACGTCTGCTGCAGCCGGAGGGTGTCTTGGCGGATCTGGGTTGGCCCGTCTCGGGGCTGAGTCATGCCTTTTTTAGCCCCTTGGGCGTGATCTTCGTCGACACCACCAAGGGCGTGCCCTTCGCTTTCCTCGCGATCGCCGCGGCGCTGGGCGCGCTGGGGCGAGAATATGAGGACGCTGTGCGCATCCATGGCGGCGGCCGTGCCACGGCCATGCGGATGGTCCTGCCGATTCTGGCTCCCGCCCTGTGGTCGGCGCTGGCAATCGTCTTCGCTGAGACGATCAGCGACTTCGGCGTCGCCTCCACTATCGCTAACACGTCCAATTTCCCAGTCGCGACCATGACCCTGTTCAACGCAGTGGACAATTTCCCGGTCAACTTTCCGGTCGCAGCGGCGGTGGGATGGCTCCTTGTCGCGAGCATCGGGCTCGCCTTGTACGCTCAGTCGAGGGCGCTCAGAGGCCGATCCTACCAGGTGTTAAGCGGGCGTTCTCGGACCAGCGCCCGGATTCAACTCAGCCGACGCGGACAGTTGGCAGGAGTCTCCATCATGGTCCTGTTCTTCGGGCTCACCCTAGGTGTCCCAGCAATCGCGGTGGCGAGCGCTTCACTGCTCAAACCCGCCGCCAGTGCCATCACTCTAAACAGCCTAACGCTTAGCAACTACTTTGATTTGGCCCGCCACCCGTCGACCCTGGGGCCGATCGGCCTGTCGACCGCGCTGGCGCTCATCGCAACCTCCCTGGCAGTGGCGCTGGGCCTGATTGTAGCTCGCATCCTCACCCGTCGACGGTCGGGAGTCCAGGCGCGGATACTTGACCTGCTGCTGCTCGCGACAGTGGGCCTGCCCGGCATTCTGCTCGGCGCCGGCTACATCTTCGTTTACAACCTGCCCGCTCTGGCGACGGTTGGACTCCGCCTGTACGGAACCCTGTTCCTGCTCGACGTCGCCTACTTGGCCAACAGCCTGCCCATCACCGCGCGGCTTCTCTCCGGTCCGATGGCCCAGATTCAGTTCGGGCTACACGACGCGGCACGAGTACACGGGCGCAACGCCCTGGGCGCTTGGCGGACCACGGTCGTTCCACTTCTCTCCCGCACCCTGATCTGGGCGTGGCTGTTTGGCTTCACCGGGATCCTCTTCGAGTTGCCGGTCTCGCAGCTTCTCTACCCTCCCGGCCAAGAGCCCCTCTCGGTGGCCATCACCGCGGCCTTCGCCAATTTCTCCTACGCGCCTGGAACCACCCTGATGGTTACCTCGGTGGCCTATGCTTTGGCGGTGGTGGGGCTCGTCCTCGTGGGATTCCGCGTGTTCGCTCCAAAGGGCTGGCAGAGGGTGGGAGTGGCGCGGTGACGGCATCGCTGGAAGCACCCGGGCGCGACGCGCCGACCGTCATTCTCGACGCCGTGGTGAAGAGTTTCGGAGGCGCCACGCTGGCACTCGACCACATCTCGCTCCTTTGCGCGTCCGGGCGGTTCGCCGTGCTGCTCGGAGCCTCAGGCTCGGGTAAGACGACCTTGCTGCGGTGCGTCGCCGGTATCGAGAAGGTCACGGACGGCTCGATCGAGATCGGCGGAAGGAAGGTTTCGCATGCCCAGCTCCATCTACCTCCTGAGCGACGGGAACTGGCGATGGTGTTCCAAGACTACGCACTCTGGCCGCATATGACCACGGAGCAAAACATCGCCTTCGCGCTGCGTCGGCTCCGGCTGCCGCCGGCCACGGCTCGGCAGCGCACCCGCACCATGCTAGAACGAGTGGGGCTGGGCCAACTTGGCCATCGGTATCCGAACGAACTCTCCGGCGGCGAGCAGCAGAGAGTGGCGTTGGCCCGGGCGCTGGTAGCCAACACTGGGCTCATTCTCTTCGACGAGCCGCTCTCCAACCTGGATGCGCATCTGCGCGATCGGCTGCGGGTCGAGATCGCAACCCTGGTGCGCGAATGTGGCGCCACCGCGATCTACATCACCCACGATCAGGCAGAGGCATTCGCGCTGGCGGACGACATCGGGATCATGAGCCGGGGACGCCTGATCCAGATGGGAACCCCCGAGGAGATCTACCTAAACCCGGCCACCTCGTTCGTGGCCCGCTTCACCGGGCTAGCCGGCGAGTTGGCCGTCCAAGTCCACGGCCGAACCACCGGTAATAAGTTGCAGGTCCGCGTGGGCGATCGGCTGGTGACGGCCCGCGCGCCACGGCCCTTGACACCGGGGGTGCCGGCGCAGCTACTGGTGCGGCCGTCGGCGGGCACCCTGGTGGCGAGCGGTGACGACCGGGGCGACCTCCTCGGTGTGGTTCGCGATGTCGCCTTCAGGGGTCGCGGCTACGAGCACGTGGTCGACCTGGCCGGCGGCGGCCGACTGCACGGCCTGTTCTCGGAATCGAAGTGGGCTCGTGCCGAGCAGGTTGCGGTCAAGCTGGATTCCGAGCAGTGCCTGTTACTCGACTACGAGGCTGAAATGGACCCGGTGGACGAGGCTGGAGCCCCGTTGCCAGTGGTCGCGATGGCCGACCGAGTGCTGTCCTCCTCGGACGAAACGATCTTTGAGGGTATCGCTTGACTGGCACAGTACTGATCGCGCTGGCAGTCTTCGGCGCCTGCGCGGTGGAGATGGTCGAAGCCCTGACGATTGTGCTGGCCTCGGGGCTCACCAGAGGCTGGCGTTCTGCACTTGAGGGAGCCGGGCTCGCCGTCGTCTGCTTGGCGGTGGTGGTCGCTGCATTTGGGCCAGCCTTGATTCACTACGTACCGATCGACGTGCTCCGGGCCGTGGTTGGCAGTCTGCTGCTGGTACTCGGACTGCAGTGGTTACGCAAGGCGATCCTGCGTGCCAGCGGGCACAAGGCCAAGCACGATGAGGACGCCATCTACCGTCGGGAGGTCGAGCGGCTCTCAGGGGTTCCCCGCTCCGGGTCCGGCCGGGACTCCATCGGGTTCGCGATCAGCTTTAAGGGAGTGCTGCTGGAGGGAATGGAGGTGGTGATGATCGTGCTCACTTTGGGGCTGAGCTCAGGGCATCTGTTGGTGGCCGTGGGGGCCGCACTCGCCGCGGTGGTGGTTGTGACGGCAGTCGGGGTCGCGGTGTCACGCCAACTGAGAGAGGTCCCAGAAAATGCAATGAAGCTGGCCGTGGGCACGATGCTGGTGAGCTTCGGCAGTTTCTGGGGCGGCGAGGGAGTGGGAATACGCTGGCCCGGATCGGACCTTTCCTTGCTCGGGCTTCTGCTGGTGTACGCAGCAGTGGGATGGGTGGCAGTGCGGATCCTCGAGCGCTCAAGGGTTGTCTCAACCGCGGCGGACGCGGGATGAACCGATGGGCCCTGGCCTTCGGGAAGTTCTGCTACGAGTTCCTGGTGGGTGACACCCCCGAGCTGGCGGTCGGGGTGGCGATTGTCATCGTCGGGGGCTGGGCCCTGACCCGCGCCATCGGTGCACCGAGCTTTTGGTTCATCCCGGTCGCTGTCGCGACACTGCTGGCAGCGAGCCTCTGGCGTGGCGTCACCGCTCGCCAAAGCTAGCGTGGCGGCGCCCGACACCCCCGTCACGGCCTAATGCTGTCGGGGGCGAACCCCAGACGTAATCTGTCGAACCCGGCATGGAATGGATCAGTCGCGCCACGGAAGATCGCCTTGGCCGATTCGCCCGCTGCCGCCTTCGAGAAAAGCTCGCCGGCAGAGCCAAGCGGGCATCAGCGCCGGCAAGCCGACACCAGCGCCCACGTGCGAACTCGCCGTCGGCGACGCCGCAAAGGCCGGGAGTCGCATGCGGCGACCCCCGGCCCCGTTTGGAGGGCTGACCGGGGAGGGACAGCGTCTTCAAGCGTTCAGCGGACGACGTTTCGGGCAACCGGGTGGTGATCCTCACTCCCGTAGAGCGTGACGGTGAACTCTGATGGTCGAGTAGCGGTCTGATCAGACCCCCAGGCCTCGACATCCTTGGCTGGACGCGACCACCCAGTCCTATCCGCTGAATTGGTGCCGACGACGAGGTTCATGATTGCCGATTCGTGATTAATCTGGGACTAACCGCACACTAAGAGCCGACTAAGGAGAGCTGGCTGTTGCTAGCCCGGGATCGTGGGCCGCTGGTCATGATCTTGGGCCAAAGGCTAGTGTTTCACGGAGCGGTTGGCGCCGTGCCCAAGTTCATCGCTCCTCGTTCCCGCAGATGGGCAGTGAGTACGGTATACGGGCCAGCAGCGGCAACTAGAAAATTGCGGAGCAAGCACGCTCCGTCCCGATGAGCCCCAGGCCCAATCGGCTGGTAAGCCGCCTTCGGCCCACCGCTGACGGAATGCCACCCTTGCCCCAGCTTGTCGCGGCACTGTTGGGGGCGGACCTACATCTCCTGGCCCAGGATCGAAGTGTCATAGCCGGGCAGTGCGACGAGTTCCCGGCTGAGGCCCGACCCACCCAAGGCAGCCAGGAGCGCGCGCAGTTCAGGAGTGTCGAGTCTGACTCGCTCGACGTGGAGCACGCAGTCCTCCTCGGAGAGGGGCAGGAAGCACAGCCCGTAGGCGAGCGCCGCCGGCTCGGTGGCTATGCCAGCCTGGGCCACCAGACCGGCGATGGCACTGGCCACCTGGAGGTGACCCTCTGCCCGACTGGCGTAGCCGTCAAGGTCGGCCCCCGGTACGCCCAGTCGGGCCAGCTCGCGGTCGAGTAGATTGCGGGCCTCCGAGCCGGGCTCGCGGTTTACCCAGCGGAGCTTTCCCCGAAAGACCTCTTCCAGAGATCCGGGGTCGACCTCACCGACCGAGTGGCCCAGCAACACACCTTCCCGCCACCTGGCAAACCCGATGCGGGCTCGTCGGTCCCCCCTCCCCTCGCGGCTCGCGGTGCCGGTCGGGCGATGGACGGCGGCGGCGTGCACCAGCCCCGCATCAAGTAGGCGCAGGGCCTCCCCGCTGGAGCAGGCCCACCACTCCACCTTCCAGCCCTCACGCACGGAGGCCACGGGCTCGGATAAGAGCGGCAGCGCAGGGTCGCAGCCGGCTACCACCAGAGATCGTCCGCCGCCCCAGGTTTGGGCTTCACCTCGATCGAGCAGGCGGCCGGTAGCCGCGTGGAAGCCCGCCGAGGTGGCCCGGTCGCCGATCAGCGGGAGCGCCACCCACCTTTCCCAGACCGAAGCCAACCGCGCCCTAACCCGGGACGAGGCTGGACCTAGGGGAGCGGCGGTCACCCGGCGCGGTTCCGGCTCAGTTGCGAATAGCTGGTCGACGCTGGTGCCCAGCGCGCGCGCGAGCTGGAGCGCCACACCCAGAGAGGGCGACCAGGAGCCAGCCTCCGCCCCAGCCACCGCCTGTCGGCTCACTCTGCAGACCTCGGCCAGCTGGCTCTGAGTCATTCCGGCAGAGAGGCGCGCCAGCCGGAGCCGACGACCGGCTTCCACATCCCCCGACGCCGAAGGGCGGTGGGTCGCCCGAGGCTCAGTCAAAGACCGCCTCCGGCCCGCTGAAGACGGGCGCGTCATCGGCCCGAAACAGAAGGCGTGATCCCAACTGGGGCGGTTCGTCAGAAGGCCAGTGAAACCGCCCGACCCATGCCCCGTCCGCCTCCAGCTCGACATCGATGCGCGCCCCGTCCGGCCTCATCCCGACAACTCTGCCCGAAATGACGCCGGTTCCGTCCGTCTCACGGGCTAGCTGGAGCCGGTCGGGATGAATGGCCAGGAGTTGACCACCGCGGCGCAACCAGCCCCGGTATCCGACCAGCGATGCCACCAGGGCGGTTCTGGGCCGCAGGACCAGCTCTCGCGGGTCTCCCACCTGCAGCACTAAGCCCCGGTCCAGCACCGCGACCCGGTCGGCGAATAGCTGCGCCTCCTGCAGCTGGTGAGTGACCAGCAGGGCCGCAGTGCCCTGCTCTTGGACCTCCTGGCGCACCAGTTCCAAGAGCTCGATGCGGAGGGGACGGTCCAGAGAGTTGAAGGGCTCGTCGAGACAGAGCAAGTCCACCTGGGTCTGCAGCGCCCGGGCCAGGGCCACTCGCTGCGCCTCGCCACCGGATAGGCCCCGGGGCCGGGCGTCCAGGAGGCGGCCGAGCCCTAGCCGCTCAGCAGTGGCCCTAGCCACGGCCGGGTCGACCCCCCGGGAGTAGCCGATGTTCTGCAGCACCGTGAGATGGGGGAAGAGCCCGGGGTTCTGACGGAGCAGCCCGACCCCGCGGCGCCCGCTAGGCAGATCGGAGGCAGGGGAGCTAGCCGAGCTGAGCAGTCTGTCCCCCAGCCGGATCTCGCCTCCGCTCAGCCGCAGCAGCCCGGCCAGCGCCTCCAAGGTGGTGGTCTTGCCCGCGCCAGAGCGCCCCAGCAGCGCCACCCGCTCTCCCGGCGGCACCTGAAGAGTGAGCTGGACCGAGAACTCGCGCCGGGATACCTCAAAGTCGGCGGCGAGCACGGGCACTCCAGAGATAGGCAGCGACCGGCAGCGGCAGGGCCACCACCAGCAGCACCAGGGCAAAAGGCAGCGCCGAGTTCAGCCCGGTCTCCTGCAGGGTGACCCAGATCTGCATGGGCAGCCCAAAGGGGTGGTAGGCGATGATCAGGACGGCTCCGAAGGCCCCCATGGCGCGGGCCCAGGTCACCGCCAGAGCCGTGGCCAGACCAGGAGCGGCCAATGGCACAGTCACCCGCCGCCAGGTCCGCCACCGCCTGTCGCCCAAGAGGGCAGCAGCCTGCTCCAGCTCCGGATCGACGGTGGCGAATGCGGCCGCCGCGCCCAGGACGTAGTAGGGCACCGACTCGTAGATCTCGGCCACCACCAAGGCGAGGAAGGTGTCCGAGGCGGTCAGGTTGAGGTGGCTGAGGGCAGCTCCGATCGGGGTGTTGGGACCCACCATGAAGATCAGCAGCAGGCCGATCACCAGCGGCGGGGTGAGCAGGGGCAGGATCACCCCCACTTCCCACACCCTGGGGAAGGGCAACCGTCCTCGGGCCAACAGATACGCCAGCGGGGTACCCAGCAGCAGGATCACCGCCAGGGCCACCAGCGAGGCCGCCACCGAGGTGAGCAGGGGGTCGAAGGCACCCGGCTGGCGAAGGGAGCTCACCACAGCCGACGGGGAAAGGTGGGCCAGCAGGGCGATCAGCGGGCCCAACAGGGCGACCCAGACGATCAGCGCTCCGACCAGAGCGGCTCCGGTGCTCACCCTGACTCCGGAACCGCCCAGCGCCCCGGGAGCAGGCGAGGCGATCAACTCTTCTGGACGAGGTCCCTTATGGCCTTTGGAGCCGACGACTTCTCACCCAGCAGCGCCGGGGGCAGCAGCGTGTAGCCCTCCTTGGTGAGGATGTGGCTCGCCGTAGAGCTGAGCAGGAATTTCACGAAGGCGGTGGCGGCGCCGGGGTCACTGCCCTTCAGGACCGAGGCCTCAAGATCGAGCAGGGCGCCCTGTACCACCTGACCGGTCGAGAGGGTCAGGGAGGCCTTGTCGTAGATCGCGGCGTCCTTGGGGTCACCGAAGTTGATCTGGTCGGGAAGGGAGACGTAGGGAAGCCCCAGTTGGACGGCCTGGGGGAGATAGGCGCTGGCGGCGTCCAGCTCGCCCGCCTGGAGAGTGGGCTCCAGCCCGGTCTCCGAGAAGATCTGCGAGTTGCCGTTGGACCCGCCCAGGTCGGCGTTGGCGGTGGCCGCGCTCACTCCCAGGTACTTCTCCGCCAGGTGGACCATCTCGATGAAGCCCTGGCCTTGGGGGTCGATCGCCGGATCCGTGCGACCAAGCTTGAAGCCGGGAGTGGCCATCAGGGTGAACAGATCCTTGATGGGAAGCTTGCCCTCGGAAATCTTCTTCAGTTCGGGAGCATGGGGGCCATTGGGGTAGTACGCAACCACCAGGGGGCTGGCAGCGAACTGCAGGGCCCAGGTGGTGAACTTGGGTTCCAACAGGGCCATGGGAGCTGCCCCGATGGGAATGAATACATTGGGGGTGAGTTCACCAGCCACGATCTCCTGGGCCAGAGCCAGGCTGCTCATCGACTGGTTCTGGTACTCGTCGCCGGTTTGCTTGATGAAGGGCGGCCCCAGGTACTTGTCCATCAGCAGCTGGAGCGAGCCGGCGCTCCCCACGTTGGCCAGACCGGGGGTGCTGGTCGCGGCGGAGACCGCAATCTCACCCGGGCCGAAGGCCACCCCCAGCCCCAATGCCAGGACAAGCGTGGCCATCACTCCCCGCCAACGCAACCCCATCTGGCGAGCATAACTCGCCTGACGCTAGCCTTGCTTGCACCAATTCTGCCAGTGGGATCGCCACCGCGGCTGTGAGGGAGAGCTTGGACCGGGGCTGGCCCAGAGTCGGGTATAGACTGCCAAGATGCCTGATCCGCTCCAGCTCGGGCCGCCTGCGGCAAGTCCAAGCGGCGCCATCCTGGCCTCGGACAGAGAGCGCGACCGGCTGGTTGAAAGGTTGAGTGCAGCCTGTGCTGATGGCCGGCTCGACCTGGCCGACTTCTCCGATCGGCTGGAGGCGGCGCTGTCCGCCCGGACCATGACCGACATCCACGCCTTGGAGGCCGACCTGGGCCAGTCAGCGCCGGTCCACCCAGCGGTAGCCACGCCTGGCGGAACCTCCTGGATCGTCGGGATCATGTCGACCGCCGTGCGCAGGGGCCGCTGGGTGTTGCAGCCGAAGTCGCATGCCCTGGCCGTGATGGGCGAGTGCACCCTGGATCTGCGAGGGGCCGAGGTGTCGGCCAGCTACAGCCACATCACCGCCACCGCAGTGATGGGAACGGTCAGAGTGATCGTGCCGGAGGGCATCGACGTGGCCGTGGACGGAGTCGCCATCATGGGCGCCAAGACCTTGAGGATCAGCTCCGCCAGCCCGCTGCCTGGGTCACCCATCATTGCAGTGACCGCCTTCGCCCTGATGGGCCAGGTGAGCGTGGTCACCAAGCCGCCCAAGGGTCAGTCGGTAGAGCCGGCTCACCGGACCGGGATCGTCGATCACCAGCTGGAACGGCACCAGCGCAGGGCCCTGCGCATTCAGCAGAGGGCTCTCCGACATCAGCATCGCCCGGCCGACGAAGAGGACGACTGAGGCCAGCGGACCCCAGGCAGAGACCTGCGGGCGTCAGGCGGCGGTGGGCGGGGCGGTCCGGTCGATCTTGGCGGCGAGTATGAAGTCGTTGCGGGTCAGCCCCCCGGCGGCGTGGGTGGTCAGCTCCACCACCAGGTAACCCCAGCCCAGCCGAAGATCCGGGTGGTGCCCCTCGCGCTCCGCCAAGAGCGCCAGCCGGGTGGCCGTGGTGAAGGCGCTGGCGAAGTTGGTGAATTTGAAGTTCCGACGCAACACACGGTCCTCCACCCGCCAGTCCCCGTGGAGCTCGGACAGCAGCCCTGGCTGCTCCTCAGCGGTGACCGTCGGGGTGTCCCGGTTGCAGGCTTGGCACCGCTCTCGGGCCAGCTCGCTCACGGCTGACTCTCCACCGGGGCAGACTCGCCGCAGCGCTCCAGGATCCGAGCAGCAATGGCCAGGGCTCCCGCGTAGGTGGCCTCCATCCCCTCGAAGCGCAAACCCCGCGCGCCCAGGGTTCGGGCCTGAGTGTAGGGCGTGTCGGAGGCGTAGTGGATCACCCCCACCTCCATCGCCGGTCGGGTCAGGTCAACCTGCTCCCGATCGGGATAGCGGGAGCTGTCGCCGGCCTCGAACACAGCGCCCAGATAGGGACCTGCCTCCATCTCGACGACGGTGTAGGCGTCCCGGTAGTAGCGCTCCAGGTAGCCGCGATTCTGTAGGAAGGTTGAGCGCACCGAGACCGCCCGCTGGCGGTCCAGGACTGAGCGCGAGGTGACGAACGGGGAGAGCTGCGAAAACGAGAAGCAGTTGTTGAGCCAGTAGGTGTTCCCGCTCTGCTCATCGTGGACCACGTCGGAGACCATCACGTCTCCGACGTCGGCGTTCAGAGTCGCCGCCTTACCCAGGACGTAGACCCCATCGACATGCTCGGTCGCCTCCATCACCTGGCGGAGGATGTGATAGGCGCCCAGCCCCAGCGGGTACTGGATGTTGAGGATCACGTGGGAAGACCGGGCCAGCGTCTCGGCCTCAACCCTGGACCGCAGCCGGGGATCCAGGTGGGAAAGCTGGAGCCGGTCGAGGACGATCAGCTGCGCCGCGACGTCGGTGCCAGACTGCGAAGGAATGTGGAAGATCCCCTCGCTGCGCTCCTCGCGGGCCCGCTTCTGGCGCTCCTCCGGGTGGACTTCGAACCAGCGCCGGGCGGCGTAATAGAGGAAGTTCTCCGGGGAGAGGCGCGAGCCAGGCTCGGAAAGCTCTGCGGCGATCAGCTGCAGCTCCTGGTCACCGGACTCCGCCACCCAGTCCCCCACCGGGGCGGCCCGTTGGCGGGCCACTCCGGAGAGCAGGTTGACCAGGCAATGGGCGTTGCTGCTTACGAAGTAGAGTGGCCGGTCGAGCAGCTTTTCCCGCCGGAGCACGTCGCCAACCGGTCGCCACCACTCCCTGGTGGCCCTGGCATACCCGACCTGAGAGCCGCCCAGGAGCTGGATGCCGAGATCCATCGGTCGGGTACTCACCTCGGCCAGAAAATCTGGCAACCGAGGTCCGAAGACTGCTCGCAGCCGCTCCCAGTCGTCCTCGGGGACCCTAAGCGTTTCCCGGATCTTCCCCTCCAGTCCTTGCTGGCCAGGAGCCTCCCGGTCCCGGAGCTGGGCGTGGGCCTTGTTCCACTCAATCTGCATCGCCACCAGGGTCGGGACCAAATCGTCGAGGTCGGAGCTGCTGGCCAGAGCCACCGCCAAGGTCCGCAGGGCCGGGTTCCACCACCAGCGCCGTCGCCTCCCCGGGGCAACCACCGGGAGCCAGTCAGCCGGGACCGAACCGCCGAAGTGCAGCAGCTGGTCAGGCGATTGGCCCAGGCAGACGTGGTTCAGCTCGAGGACCACCGGGGGAAGCCGATGGAGGGAGTAGAGAAAGGCTCCGCTGTCCAGCTCCTCCCGGGCGCCCAAAGGGTGCAGGGAGGACTCCATGCCCAGGTGAGCGCGCTCGAGGGCCTGGAGACGGATCTCGCCGGACGAGCGCAGGAGTGACCGATAGGTGCGGACGTAGAGCTCGACCTGCTCCTCGCCGGGGCTCGGGGACCCGACCACCGGCGTCGCGACGGTCACCGCGGCGCCTCCCCTTCCATCGCCCACCTCACCTCGGTCGCCGGGCAGGCTCCGCCCAGCTGACTGGGGTCTCGGCGGGAAGAGGATCGCTGCTGGGCGGCTTGGGCAGCAGCCTGACTGTGAAGCCGTACTCACCAGGGGGGCCCAGCACCAGCGTTCCGAGGTATCGATGACTTCCGTTGGAGTGGGGTTGGTCCTCCACCATCGACTCGACGGTGGGCGAGATCAGCCGGCCGTCGGAACCGATCGGACCGTGAAGAAGCTCCACCTGGATGTCCTCGGGCGGGAGCAGGCCCAGTTCGACCAGAGCCTCGACCACCTTCTCCTCGCCCTCGGCCTCCGAGTCGCCTTCGCCCTCGCGGGAGATCGCCCGGGCGGAGACCCGGGCTCCCGGGAAGTCCCGCCGCACCCGAGCCCACCAGGCGGCCCGCACCCGGGCTACCTGGTGACGCTCCTGGGGCGTGAACACGGCGGCATCAACTGCCGGTTGATACATGTGCCGGACGTAGTCCGCGACCATCCGCGACCCCAGCACCAACGGCCCGAGCGTCTCGAGAGAGCGCCGCACCTTAGCCAGCCAGCGCTGGGGTAGCCCCTCTTCGGTACGGGCATAGAAATTGGGCACCACCTCGCGCTCCAAGATTTCGAAGAGGGCGTCGGCCTCCAGCCGATCGCGCTCGGCCTGGTCCTCCACCTGCTCGAAAGAGGGGATCGCGAAACCTGACTCCCCATCCCACCCTTCATCCCACCAGCCGTCGAGAATCGAGCAGTTGAGAGCACCGCTGAGGAGCGCCTTCTGGCCGCTGGTGCCACAGGCCTCCATCGGGCGCCGGGGGGTGTTGAGCCAAAGGTCTGAACCCTGGTAGAGCAGCCGCGCCAACCCGATGTCGTAGTCCTCCAAGAAGACCACCGAGGACCTCAGCTCGGGCGAGTGGGTCGCCTGGCAGAGGGCCTGGATGATCTGCTTGCCCTGCTGGTCCTGAGGGTGGGCCTTGCCGGCGATCAGCAGCTGCACCGGACGATCGGGATCAAGGAGCAGCCGGGCGAGTCGCTCCGGCTGGGAGAAGAGCAGGAGCGCCCGCTTGTACTCGGCGACCCGCCGGGCGAACCCGATGGTGAGGGCCCCGGGTTGGAGCGCCTCGCTGGTCCATGAAAGATCCCCATCTGGGACACCGCGGCCACGCTCCGACTGCTCCAGACGCTGCCTCGCCCCGGCGATCAGCCGGAGGCGACCTGCCTGGCGGGCCTCCCATAGCTCTTGGTCGGAGGCCGCTTTGAGTCGGCTCCACTCGACCGCGCCGTGGACGTCCCAGCGCGGACCGAGGTACCGCTCCAGGAGGTGGCGCATCTCCCCCGAGACCCAGTTCTTGGCGTGGACCCCGTTGGTCACGGCCCTGATCGGCACCTCGTCTGGGAGCAGATCGGGCCACAGTCCGGCGAACATCCGCTGGCTAACCGTGCGGTGCAGCTGGGAGACGGCGTTCGCCTGGCCTGAGAGCCGCAGCCCCATCACCGCCATGTTGAAGGGTTCCTCCGGGGCCTGGCCGGGAAAGTGGCCCAGCTCCATCAGCCGGTCCAGGGGAATGCCCACGGCGTCGCACCAGGGTTGAAAGTAGCTGGCGATCAGCTCTTGGGGAAAGTGGTCGATCCCCGCCGGCACCGGGGTGTGGGTGGTGAAGATGGTTCCCGCCCGGGCCGCCTCGACCGCCTCGTCAAAGTGAAGACCGTCCGCCTCCACCAGCCGGCGGATCCGCTCCAGCACCAGAAATCCGGCGTGACCCTCGTTGCTGTGGAACAAAAGCGGGAGCTCGCCGGCGAGCTCCAGGGCTTTGATTCCCCCCATCCCGAGCAGGATCTCCTGGAGAAGCCGATGCTCGGTGTCCCCTCCGTAGAGCCGGTCGGTGACCCGGGCGAGCTCCTCCGAATTGCCCACCCCGGTCGTGTCCAACAGGTATATAGGTACCTGGCCAACCTGCTGCCTCCAGACCCGAGCCCGCAATGGCTGCTCGCCAAGCTCCAGCTCGATCACGCCGCCTCCGACCGGGCTGAGGCCGAGCTCGGTCGGGTCCTGCTCCCGATAGCCCTCCTGCTGCCAGCCGCGCTGGTCCAGCCGCTGGTGGAAGTAGCCCTGGTGGTAGAAGAGCCCCACCCCGACCAGCGGCCAGCCCTCGTCGGCGCAGACGCGCAGGTAGTCTCCCGCGAGCACCCCGAGCCCGCCCGAGTACTGCGGGATCAGCTCGCTCACCCCGAACTCCGGAGAGAAATAGGCAACCCGCGGCATCGACCCGGGGGCCAGGGGTCCGGCCGGGGCGGGTGACTGCTCAATGCTGAACCGCTCGACGGCGCGCACAGTGACAAGGTAGCGGCAATCCGGCGCCGCCCGCCCGGCCCATCGGCCGCGGAATGGGACTCGGATCCGCGGGTCGGTAAGATCGAGCGGTGATTGGCGATGAGCAAAAGCGCGACCAAACCGCCGAAGCGGGAGACGCCCAGAGAATGTCCCGAGCCTCTCACGACCAGCCCCGGCCCAAGGCCCTCCTCGACTTCATGACCACCGGCTGGGGCGCACCGGTGGCCCAGCCTGCGGCGTTGATCAGCGGGGCAGACAGCTACCAGACCCGTCGGGAGGAGCTCTCGCGGAGCTTCCCCGGGATGTTGATTGTGGTCCCCGCTGGGGTCGAGAAGGTCCGCGCCAACGACACCAACTACCCCTTCCGGGGCTCCACCGACTACCTCTATCTGGTCGGCGAGGGAGAGCCAGACGAAGTGCTGGTGATGGAACCGCTGGAAGGCGGCGGACACCGGGCAGGTGTCTTTACTGAGCCCGAGGCGGATTACACCAGGAGTCGGTTCTTCACCGATCGGAGCAAGGGAGTCTTTTGGGTCGGTCCCGGACGGGGCCTGAGTGCCACCGAGTCCCACCTGGGGATCAGGGCCCGGGCGATCCCCGAATTGGCGGAGGTGGTCTCGGCCTACGACCAGGGTGTGGTGCTGCGCGGGGTCGACCCCAAGGTCGACCGGCTGGCCTCCGACCTGGCCGGACCCGACCAGGAGCTGGTCAGCCGGCTGTCCGAGATGCGCCTGGTCAAGGATCCCCTGGAGATCGAGCTCATGGAGGAGGCTTGCGACCTCACCCGCCAGGGCTTTGAGGACGTGGTCAGGGCCCTGCCCAGGGCGCGCACCGAGCGAGACGTGGAGGTCGCCTTCTTCGCTCGGGCCAGGTCGGCCGGCAACGACACCGGCTACCAAACCATCGCCGCCGCCGGCCGTCACGCGACCATCCTCCACTGGAGCCACAACACCGGCGAGTTGCGCCCGGGCGAGCTCCTGCTTCTGGACGCCGGGGTGGAGACCAACCGCTACTACACCGCCGACGTGACCCGGACCATGCCGATCAACGGCCGCTTCAGCCCGGTCCAGCGGCGGGTCTACCAGCTGGTCTACGAGGCCCAGCAGGCGGCCTTCGCGGAGGTCAAGCCCGGCAATGAGTTCCTCGCCCCCAATCGGGCCGCCATGCGAGTTCTCGCCGGGGGACTGGAGCAGATGGGACTGCTGCCGGTCAGTGCCGAGGAGTCACTTCGGGAGGGGAGCCAACTGCACCAGCGCTACACCCTGCACAGTGTCAGCCACATGCTGGGATTGGACGTCCATGACTGCGCCCAAGCTCGAGTGGAGAGCTACCGACTCGGGACCCTGAAGGCGGGCATGATGCTGACCGTGGAGCCGGGTCTCTACTTCCAGAGCCACGACCTCACCGTGCCCGAGGAGCTCCGTGGGATCGGGGTCCGGATCGAGGACGACCTCCAGGTGACCGAGACCGGTTTCCGGGTCCTGAGCTCCGGGATCCCCTCCGCCCCCGACCAGCTGGAGAGCTGGATGGCCAAGCTCTGGGCGGAGGGCCCGAGCTGAGGGGATCCTCGCTCGAGCTCAGCTGACGCTGAGCGCCTCAACCAGCCCTTCCTGGACCCAGCTGAGCAGATGAAGTGTCGCCAGCGGCGGCCGCCGGTGCTCCTGGAGGGAGAACTGCTCCTCCCAGCCGTCAGCGGTGATCTCCAGCCGCTCGGCCAGCGCCAGCCGCAGTAGGTTCAGCGCCCGCAGCCAGGCCATCGCCCCATCGGTGGATAGCAGGATCCGTTCATCGGATTCGAGCGTCTCCCGCACCTGGGCCAGGTCGGCCGCCCGGGAATCGGCCAGATCGGTACCGACCAGCCGCTGGAACTCCGCCTCGTCCGCCTCCTCCTGATAAGCACGGGGATGGGCCCAATGAGAGTGGTCTACCAACGGCTCCAATCGATCCAGAATCTGCACCAGCGCCCGCCGCTCGCCACGGCTGACCCGCAGGTAGACCAGCTCTCCCTGTCGGTTGATCTGGGCCACGTTCAGTCGCGGGCCAAGGTCGCCTGCAAACCGTGGGCGTGGAGCTGGGCCACCGCTACCTCGGCCCGCTCTCGAGGTTCGGTGGCCACCACCGCCTTGCCCTCGTTGTGGACCTGAAGCATCAGCCGGGTGGCGGTGGTCAGGTCGTACCCGAACAGCCTGCGAAACACGAATACGACATAGCTCATCAGCGTGACCGGGTCGTTCCAAACCACCACCTGCCAGGGGCGGTCCCGGCGCTCGCTCTCCTTGTGGCTGGAGCCGGTCTCCCGGACCACGACCTCATTGATCGCACTCACCGGCACCTACGGTAGCGCGCTGCCGAGCGATTGGCATCCCCGATCCAGAGCGCCAGCCGTCGTGCCCGCGCCATCCGGTAATCTGATCGGAATGCACGGTGTCGGCCCAGCCCTCGTCACAGCGCGCAGGCGGCGCCCCAGGTCGAGTCCTCGCCGGGCGCTGGGGTTGGGACTCGGCCTGGGACTGGCGACCATCTTGGCGGGTTGTGGCGGCAGCCCCATCAGCAGTGCCGACACCTCGGTGGGCTGCTCGGTGACGGTTCAGATCCCCAGCTCGGGCAGCACCCTTCTGGGCAGCGTGGCAGTGACCGCCGGGAGCCGGAGCTACCACTTCACTCGCAACACCAACACCATCTCGGTCGGTTGCGGTGACCGGGCGACCCTCTCGGCCACCGCCGGTGACCCCTCGGTCCACCCCTTCACCCACTGGACCGTCGCAGGCAAATCAAATTCCTCTCAGATCCTCACCGTCACCGTGGATGGCCTCCTCACCATCCGGCCCGACTTCCGGGTCCCTAAGGTGACTCCGACGCCCAGCCCCACTCCCAGCCCCAAGGTCAGCCCGACCCCCAGCGCCACCCCCTCCACCGTCACCCTCGACCAGTGGGTCTCCTATGACGCCGCGAGCAAGACGGTGACCTGGAAATTGGCAGCCGGTTCCTCCACCGTCAATCTCGGGCTCAACTTCGATGGATACGACAAGGGAGCGCTGACGGTCACCGTCCCCGTCGGTTGGACCGTGACCGCTGACTTCAGCAATGTGGGCAGCATCAACCACTCCGCCGCGGTGGTGACCTCTTCCGGTACCACTCCGGTCTTCACCGGGGCCGAGACCCCCAGCCCAACCACTGGCACCGCTCCGGGCCAGACCGCGACCTTCACCTTCACCGCCAGCACAGAGGGGAGCTACCGGCTGGCCTGCCTGATGCCGGGGCATGAAGCCAAGGGGATGTGGTTGGGCTTCGTCGTGGCGTCCGGTGGACTCCCCAGCGTCAAGCTCTAGCGGAAGTTACCCGAAGGTGACGGAGTCGACCATGCATGCAGCCGTAATCGAGCACCTGGGAACCGGCCCGGTCTATCGCGAGATCGCCCGACCCACCCTGGGGCCAGGTCAGCTGCTGGTCAAGGTCCTGGCCGCCGGGCTCAACCCGATTGACCTTCGGCTCGCCGCGGGCGGCCACCTCCGCGGGGCTCCCCCGCCTCCCTACGTTCCAGGCTCGGAGGGGGTCGGGATCGTGGTCACCGGCGACGGGGAATTGAAGGGACAGCGGGTTCGCTTCCAGGTGATTGGCAGCCCAAGTGGAGCGCTGGCACAGTGGGCCGCGGTGGACGCGGCGACCTGCCTTCCCCTGCACCCGGGACTGACCGATGCCACCTCGGCCGGCCTGGGGGTGGCGGGGATGGCGGCCTGGATTTCGCTGGTGGACAAAGTCCAGCTCCAGAAGGGTGAGCGGGTGCTGATCCTGGGGGCCACCGGAACGGTGGGGCAGGTGGCGGTTCAGATCGCCAAGCTGCTGGGCGCGGGCCGGATCGTAGCTGCCGGCCGGGATCCCCAGGCCCTGGCCAGGACCTTGGAGCTCGGCGCCGACACGGTCGTGGCCATCGCCGGACAGAGCGCTGATGAGCTTCGTGACGAGTTCGCGGCAGCCGCCCGGGGGCCGCTCGAGGTTGTCTTCGACCCGGTTTGGGGCGTCCCGCTACAGGCGGCTTTGGGAGCGGCAGGCCCGTCGGCCCGGGTGGTCAACCTGGGAGAGAGCGCCAGCGACCAGGCGACCCTCAGTTCGGCGATCGTGCGGGGGCGCCAGCTCACCATCATCGGCCACACCAATCCCAACACCCCCTGGGAGGTTCGGGCTCGGGCCTTCCGCGAGCTGGCTGATCACGCCGCCGGCGGCCGGATCCGGATCGAGGTAGAGGAGCTGCCGCTGGCGGAGATCGCCACGGCCTGGCAACGCCAAGCCTCCTCCCCCCACGCCAAGCTGGTACTCCGTCCCACTCCCTGACCGGCACCGCGACGGTCCAACGGCGGACCATAGCAGCGCAGCCGACCGCCACTGGAGTAGCCACCGCTTGAACCCTCCCCAGATTCTTCCCACCCGCATCCGCGAGGGGCTCGCCCCCGGGGTCACCTATCTGATCGAAGGGGAGCTGGTGCCGATGTTGCACTGCAGCATGGACGGATCGATGCCGGTCTTCTTCGAGCACCACGTGGTGCTCTGGAAGGAGCCCCAGGTGGGGATCAAGCTGAAGGCGGTGCGGGGTGCCGTTCGCCGCCTGGTCGCCGGACGGCAACTCTTCCTGACCGAGGCCAAGGGGCGGGGGGACATCGCCTTCTCCCGGGATGCGCCCGGTCACGTCTTCCCGCTGGAACTTCCTCGTGGGGCAGCCATCCTGGCCCGCGAGCACCAGTTTCTGGCCGCGACCGGCTCGGTTCGATACGGCGCCAGCCACCTCAAGGGCCTCAGCAACAACCTCTTCGGCAACAGCGGCTTCTGGGTGGATCGGTTTGAGGCCCGCGATGCCGATGGCGTGGTCTGGCTGCACGGTTTCGGCAATGTCTTCGAGAAGGTGCTGGAGGAAGGTGAAGAGATCGACGTCGAACCGGGCGGATGGGTCTACATGGATCCCGAGGTGAGGATGCGGCCCGCGGTCTACGGCCTGCGCACCGGTCTGTTCGCCGGCGTCGGCGAGCTGATCTTCAATCGCTTCCGCGGCCCAGGGCGGGTGGGGATCCAAACCATGTACTTGCACCTGCCAAGCTCGGAGTGAGGAGAGGGATTTACGTATTTTCGCGATCCGGTTTACGCGTTTCCTGAGGGACGCAGAGACAGGCAAATCTTGGTCTTCGCAAACTCAACTTGAGGCTCAGAACGCCGCGAAGAGCTCCGGATGACGGAGTTAGCCCACTCGAAGGCGCACTTCGTCAGACGAGGCTGACGGCGCTACCGACGGAGCTTGGCCGGAGGGGCTAGGCCGTGGACTGCAGGCGCTGCTCGGCTCTGGCCGACCGCAGTTTCCGCAGGTTCGAGGCCGCCACCGAGGTGGCCCAGTACATGCCCACCGCGCTCAGGCCGCGCCAGCGCAGATGGTCTCCGCCGGCTCCGCTGCAGTCGGCGTTCTTGAGGTCGTTCCAGGCTCTCTCGATGGCCTGGCGTTGACCCATCAGCTCCCGCCAGGCTCTGGTGCCGTGGGGAGGATCTTGGAAGGTGAGCGGAGCGTCCGTCGCTTTCCAGGTCGCGCTCTGCAATCCGCAGGCTTCGTCGGCCTCATGCTTCCCCCGACAAGCTACGAGAGCCGGATCGAAGCCGCCTGGCCGTCGCGTCTGGGGCAACTCCTTGTGTCTACACGCGGGTCCACGCGGGCGTAGGGCTCGTGATCTGACTCGCTGCTCGAAGGGGCTGATGCGCTCCTTGATCTCAAGCGCGTATGGCTCACGCGCGTCCATGGTCTTGTTCCACTTCTCTCGCGCCTTCTTCTGTCCGGGCGCTGGGCGAGGAAGGCGGCGGAGCTTCTCCGGGAGAGATGGCAGCCACAGCCGGCCCTCGATCTCCAGGCAGCCTCGGTACGAGCCTCTCAGCCCGTACTGGCCGACCTTCAACTCGAATGTGGGGCTGACGCCAAGGTCGCGCACACCATTGAGGAAGTTCGCGGAATCAGAGAAGCCCTTGTCGACGATCAGACTGGTCAACCCGAGCTCGTCCATCTGAGGCTCGAGCCGGCGCATCTGGCGGAGGACCTCGTTCTTGTGGTTGGAGTTGGCCGCGAGGGTGGACACGCTGACCACGAACTCGCCCTCTTCCCAGCGCCCGGCGATGCCATTCACTCCGTGGCCCCAGACGTAACTGGTGGAGCCGTCAGAGTTCTTCTTGGCCGTCCAGGCGGCACCGGGGTCGGCGGGATTGACGATCGGCTTGCGCCGCGGTGTCGGCTTCTTCCTGGCTACCTGCCCGACAACCGCCTTCTTGGGCGCCCGGCGCTTGCGCGGTCGGGACGGTGGCCGGGAGAAGGCTTTGGTGATCGTGGTGTCCGCGGCGAACACACCAAAGCTGGGAGTCGTCGGATACGTGTCCTGGATCAGCCAGTTGTCCATGGTGATCCGGAGTGGCTCGCCCGAAGGTGTGGCGAATGCCACCCGCAACCCGTTGGCACGCTCCTTCAGGTAACGCTGGCTGCGCGCCACTCCCCTCTGTTCATCAATGATCCGCAGCCGGTGATACCTCTGGTGAAAGCGGAACATCTGGTGATAGCGCAGGTGTATCAGCCTTCCTGAGCGACCATGGAGCGACAGACCGAGCTGCTCCCGCTGACCGGGCGTGCAATCGCGCATCAGGAATCTGTACATCCATTTCAGGTTGGGCCCGCGCGAGAAGTAGTCGGGGCATTCAAGCATTGCGGTCGCATATGCGGCAGTTGTCATGTACATTCTGCTGCCCCGCCTCGGCTTCAGAGCCTCGTCCACGATGGCGCATAGCTCCCGCTTGGGATTCAGCCATTCCATGAGCATTTCCCATTCGCCACTATCCCCGCCAAGCCAGACCCCTAAGCTGGCGGGCGATGTCAGCGGGCTGGCTTGCGGGCGGCGGCAGGTAGTCAAAACAATCGACTCACCGTGCTCAGCGAGCGCAGCCCAGTGGATTGCAGCAGCAGTTTGAGCGGGACCTCCGCGAGGAGTTGCTCCGTGATCCAAGCCGCTCTCAGGCGTTCTGGACTCACGCGGAAACCGCTCCGCCTGATGACCACGCGCTCAGTCAGGATGTGCGAAAGTTGCGCCGCCCGATCCGCGTAACAAGGGGCAGGTCCATCGGTCAGCAGACTCCGCTCCCCTGCCTGCTCCGCTAACCCGAGCAGCTCCGGCGCGAGCGAGCGGAGAATCGGAACCTGGCGCTCGTGACCTGGTCGGCTGATTCGGATCCAGACTCCCGCGCGTGGCAGCCGGAATACATCCCTCCCGCTGACATAACGCATGTCGGCCCCGTCCGCGCCGGCCCCTCTCCCCATGAGCAACATGGCCGACATGAACTCGCGCATCGCCGGGGATCGGAAGGTCCGCGCCACTGCCATGACCGTCTCGAACTGTGCGTCCGTGATTGGTTCCAGAGGTGGTGGATACGGGTCGCCTGCGAGCAGGACGGGGAAGAGCTTGGGATAGCCGCGCCGGAACTTCCGCAGTGCCGAGGCGCGGACTCGTTGGGTGCGGCGTGGCAGACCTGACGCCGAGGTCAAGTAGCGCTGTAGCTCGAACTCGTCCAGGGCCAGGTTGGGAC
>JBARIA010000039.1:0-7435 GCA_049799515.1 Candidatus Dormiibacterota bacterium
CGGTTTCGTAAACCGCTGGCCGGGAGTTCGAATCTCCCCGTCGGCTCAAAGGTCTCCAACGGGGGCTGTGCGACATCTTCGGGATCGCCGCCTCGTCGTGCACCATTGAGAATCGAGGCCGTCGGCAAGTCTCGGTTGAGATGGGGGCCCCGGCAGCCCGACCCCGATTGGATCGGTCATGCTGCCCTCGTGTACCCACCGCGCCCGCTACATAACGCTATACGTTCATAACGCGGCGCGGTATGCTGGTGCGGTGTTGAGGTCCTTTCGAGGCAAGGACACCGAGCGAGTCTGGAGGCGGGATGTTTCCCATCGGCTGGATCTCATCACCCAGCGGGCGGCGGTACGCAAGCTGCTCATCCTGGATGCGGCGGAGACTCTGGACGACCTGCGGGTTCCTCCCGGCAACCGCTTGGAGAAACTGCGTGGTGACCGACGCGATCAGTACAGCGTTAGAGTTAATCAGAAGTGGCGCGTCTGCTTCCGGTGGACCCCCGCTGGACCGGAGGACGTGGAGATCGTTGACTACCACTGACGGAGATACCGCATGAGCACCGCCATTAGCATGCCGCCGGTTCACCCGGGCGAGATCCTGAGCGAGGAGTATCTGGACCCGCTGGGCGTCACCCAGCACCGACTCGCGGTGTCGATCGGAGTACCCCCACGCCGGATCAACGAGATCGTCCATGGCAAGCGGCGCATCAGCGCCGATACCGCTCTCCGACTAGCTCGCTATTTCGGTACCTCGGAGCGGTTCTGGATGAATCTCCAGGGCCGCTATGACCTCGAGCTCGAACGGGATCGACTTGCCCCCGTTCTCGAGGGAATTGACCCGCTAGTGAGCGTCTAACCCCGCGAGCTTGCTGGGCCCTGCCAGCTCCGCGGGCAGCTGCGGCTTCTGGCCCCATGCCCACTGACCCTGGTTTCAACCCGCGCCTTGGGCAGATATCAGGGGGTCACGGCGACCATCCGCTTCTGAATTCCCAACCCGCTGGCCGGGGGTTCGAATCTGCCCACCGGCTCTTTTCCATCTCCGGGACCATCTGCACCACGGTGGGGGGTCGCCAGCGGAGAAGACGTTGGTGCGGAGCGATTCCGGGCCAAAGTGCGGTCACCATGCGGCGCTCTGCCGGGTCTGCGGAACGGCCGGTGAATTCCGTGCACCCGCGAAGCTCCACCCCGGTAACGGTCCTGTCCGCACCAGATGGTTGGTCGGCGGGCGGTGCTAGGGTCGCGGCGAGTCGAGCGGAGGTAGCGGTAGAGCCCCGCTCGAGCTCAGAGGAGAGCACGAGTGCAGCGTCCGGTTACCGCCTTCCTGGCAACCCTGCTTCTGGCCGCCACGATGGCCCTCAGTTCGACCCTCAGCGCCAGTACGCTGCCGCGGCCACCCCGGTCCGCCTGGCAGCCGGCGGGTGTGACCCAGGCGGTCCCGCTCGGTCACAAGCACAAGAAGAAGTCCAAGAAGAAGGCCGCCACGGCGACCGCCGTCTATCCGCTGGCCTGCGTCGCCAAGTCTGACGCGGCCAGAGGGGACTGGAACGCGGCGGAACGGGAGTACGGCACGGCCGAGTCGAAGGAGGTCTCCGACCTAACGGTCGCCACCGCCTTCGCTTCGCTCGGGATCGACGCCGGCCTGGTGGCCCTGGATCAGGCGGACGGCACTTCGTCAACTGCCAATCTGGCCACCTACCACCTGGCCGTGGTGACGTATGCGGTCTACTTCCGGGGTTGCTCTTAGGGTCCGCTCCGTGTCGGAGAGGGGCCGGGCCTGGGGCTGAGCCGGGGAGTTTGGGGCAGCCGTTCCGAGCAGACCTGCGCAGCCCTAAACCTGAGAGCCGCTGGGCAGCTCCTGGTGGCGGGCGACGGAGAAGCCCAGGATGATGGGGATGTCGAGGGCGAAGATCGTCAGGGTGATCGTCATCAGCAGCAACAGCGCCCCCCTGGTCTGGTCAACCAGGAGGACGTACTCGAGCATCCCGGCGATGACCACATAGGCGGCCAGCGCCCAGCCGCTGACCTGGAAGAAGCGGTCCCAGGCGAACTCACCGATCCGCGTGAGCATGACCACGGCGGCCAGCAGAAGGACCGCCGCCAGGGAGATCAGAGCGACGGGAATGGGGAGAGGCGCCTGTCGGGGCAGGTACGCGGCCAGGAAGATCCCGCCGGCGATCACCAGCGCAATCGACCCGACCGCTGTCTCGACTACCGGAGGCAGCTGGCGTACTGGTGCCGACCCCTGCTCACTCACCATGTTGCGATCCGGCTCATGATCACCAGGGTGGCGATCTGCATCACACCGGTGATCCCGGCGGTGTAGACGAAGCGGCGCATCAGCTTGGCGATCAGCAGGCCGTTCGGCTTGGGCTTCTTCAGCTCGAAGAGAACCGCCAGGTTTGCTGGCTCCAGCAGCCCCAGGGCGATCACCGCCATCACTCCCACCACCACGAAGGAGGCGACCAGCCACCAGTGGTTGGGATAGGGGACCGCCAGGTTGCCCAGATCCCGGGCCAGCTGTAGCCCGGAGGCCAGGGTCAAGACCACCAGGGTGGGCATGATCAGGACCATCTTGGGCATGAACCGGGTGGAGAACTCCACTCGGGCGGGCACCGACATCCGGCCGATGATCGGTCCGATCACCAGGCCCACGAACAGATCAATGCCGGTCCACAAGCCGCCTCCGGCGACGTGCAGGAAGTCGATCGCCCAGAGCCAGTTCCCGGCAATCGCCGCCACCAGAAAGGCGAGGGCGGCTGCCACGAAGGGCAGCCCCGCCAAGGGAACGATGGTCACCCGGGCCGGGCTGGCGCTGCCCGCCGCCGCACTCTGCGGAATTGAAATGTCGCTGATGGTGTCTGCCACGTCCCTTCTCCCTTCCCAGCCGTCTCGAGCAAGATGCCTATTGCACGTGGAGCGGAGCTCGATAGTACGGCCTGGGACGTCGGATTCGGGCAGTTCGGGACTACCAGCTGAGATGGGCTAGGTCGGGAAGAGCGGTTCAGCTCGGCGGCGTCAGGCGAGACCCAACCTGAGCAAGCGGATCTCTGCGATCGGCTGTCTTGACCAGCCAAACCGAAGCCAGCTAGCTCAAAATATGTCGATGGCTGCAGCAGACGCCTGGCGGGAGCTGGCCCCGGGAGTCTTCGTGATGGCCTGGAAGCCTTTCCGGCTCAACGTCGGTCTGGTGGTGGGCCAGGAGCGGGCGCTGCTGATCGACACCGGAGCGTCCTGGGAGGCCGGGCGAGCCATCGTCAAGCTGGCCAAGGAGGTCACCGACCTGCCCCTGGGAGCGGTGAACAGCCACAGTCACTTCGATCACTGCTTTGGCAACGGGGCTCTGGAAGCGGATGTGATCTGGAGCCACCGGCTCTGCGCGGAACATCTGCGCTGGGACGGAGTGGCCCAGCAGCGGGAGGCGATCGCCAAGCTGCGGGCCACCGACCAAGAGATTGCCCAGCAGATCTCGGAGAGCCCCATCGTTACCCCGGGCTGCCTGCTGGACGACGACGTGGAGCTGGATCTGGGGGAAAGGGTGGTCACTTTGCTGCACCCCGGGCGGGGCCACACCGACAACGATGTCGTGGCCTGGATTGCTGACGGTCGGGTCCTCTTTGCCGGCGATCTGGTGGAGGAAGGGGCTCCTCCGTCATTCGAGGATTCATTTCCGCTCGAGTGGCCCGACTCCCTGGCATCCCTGCTGGCGCTGGATCCGGACAAGATCGTCCCCGGACATGGTGCGGTGGTCGACGCGGCCTTCGCCCGGCAGCAGCACACCGATCTGCAGCAGCTCGCTGATCTCTCTCGCAAGGGGTTCAAAAACTCTCGCCGGCCGACCGAGTTCGACGTCGAGACCGCCTTTCCCGGGCGTCCCGCTCAGACCGCCATCCGTCGCGCCTACAGTCAGCTGAGCGCGGCCAGTAGCGGGGCCTGGGTGGAGCGCCAGCCTGGCTGAATCGGCGATGGTTCGGAGACCACTGCCGCTGCCGCAGAGAGCAGTGGGGTGGCCATGGTCACAGCAGCTCAATCGGCCCGTGGCCAGCGATGCGAGGGGCTAATCGGCTTTACTTCTGCACCAATGGCACCCACCCACTCTGGTGCAGACGATATCGAAGGTGGCCCGGCCTCCACGCCCGCGACCGCGACTGGGACTCGCTCCCGGGCCCACCGCGAGGCACCCTGGCTGACAGACTTTCACGATCCCAACCAAGAGTGGCGGCGTCTCTTTGCCGAGGTCTTTGGGACCTTCCTCTTGGTGGCGGTGGCAGCCGGCGGATCGGTGGTGGACTCGCTCAGTCAGGGAGCTGTCGGACGGGATGCTGAGGTGGTCGCTCCGGCCCTGATGGTGATGGCGATCATCCTGTTCATGGGCAAGGTGTCAGGCGCTCATCTCAACCCGGCGGTGAGCCTGGCCTTCGCCTTACGCCGGGATTTCCCCTGGCGGCGGGTTCCCGGCTACGTGCTCGCCCAGCTGGTCGGCGCCACTCTGGCCTGCCTCTTTCTCTCGGCGGTTCTGGGCCGGGTGGGCCTGCTGGGAGCCACTGAACCGGGAGCTGGCATCACTGCTGGGCAGGCGCTCCTAATCGAGGCGCTCCTGACCATGGGGCTGGTCAGCACCATCCTTGGGACAGCCTCCGGTGCCCAGAACGTGGGCGCCCTCTCGGCCCTGGCGGTGGCCGGATACATCGCCCTGGCCGGGCTCTGGGCGAGTCCGATCAGCGGGGCGTCGATGAACCCGGCTAGGTCGTTTGGACCTGATTTCGTGATCCACAACTTCTCCAACTACGGGGTCTACCTGCTCGGCCCGCTGCTGGGAGTCCTGGCGGCGGTGGGTGTCGCCTACATACTGCGGGGCCCCGGGGGCAAGGATCCCAGCGCTGAGATGGCTGCCCAGGGGGTCGCTTTCGGACTCACTTCCCCGGTACCCCCGTCGTCGAGTCCTGTTCCCGTGGAAGGGACAAAGCCTTAGGCTTCTCAAATGGGGCAGCGTGGGAGCTGCCACCGGGGGGTGACTGGAGGGCCCAAGATGGCTAAGAAGGAACACTGGCAAACTGATCCCGATCCACACGATTTCCCAGCTGCTGGCGACTTTCTGTCCTTGACCCTGCGCCGGGCGGATGTCATCGCCGTGGTCCGCAGGCTCAAGGCTGCTACCAATACCCAGCGCATGGCTAAGGATCTGTTGCGCGCCAGTCGGCTGCCGCTGCTTCCGATCGACGACCACGAGGTGCTGCGGGATCTCAAGAAGGTCCGTAAGGGGGAGCTGCTCTCGCCGGTGCTCCTGGTTCGCGGCAACATGGTTGGGGACCAGCCGCTGACGATCGCGGACGGATACCACCGGATCTGCTCCAGCTACCACCTGGACGAGGACGCCACCATCCCGTGCCGCCTAGTGGACGGTCCCCTAGCCTAAGCCACCAGGGCATCGTCGCTGCCCCGACGATGACGTATCGTGCCCGCGTGGAGCGCGCCTCTGGACCCGAGGAGGGGTCTCTGCTGTGGGAGCCTAGTCCGGACAGCTTCGCCAAGTCCCGATTGGGAGATTACGCCAGGTGGCTCGGTCGGGAGCGAGCGGTCTCGGCGGCTGACTACTCAGAGCTCTGGGAGTGGTCGACCAGCCGCCTGGAGCCGTTTTGGGATTCCATCTGGGCCTACTTCGCGGTGGTCGGTGACCGGGGTCAGGGAGCCGTGCTGGAGCGCCGGTCCATGCCAGGTGCGCGCTGGTTCGTGGGCGCCTCCCTCAACTATGCGGAGAACGCGCTCCGTGGAGTCGAGGGGGCCGACCTGGCCCTACTCGCCTACTCGGAGCTGCGCCCGCCGATTCGGCTCACCGGCGAGCAGCTCAGGCTCCAGGTGGGGAGTGTGGCCGCCCACCTGGGCCGGCTGGGGGTTGGAGTGGGAGACCGGGTCGCCGGCTATCTGCCTAACATTCCGGAGGCGGTGATCGCCTGCCTCGCCACCGCCAGCCTGGGTGCGATCTGGTCGAGCTGCTCGCCCGACTTCGGGGAGCGGGCGGTGCTGGACCGGTTCCAGCAGATCGAGCCCAAGGTGCTCTTCGCTGCCGACGGCTATCGCTATGGCGGCCGCGACTTCGACCGCCGCGAGCTGATCGCAAACCTGTCGTCGGGGCTGACCTCGTTGGAGCAGCTGGTGACGGTGCCCTACCTCTTTCCGAAGGGCTCTGAAGTCACACCAGGCAGCCTCAGCTGGAACCAGCTGGTGGGAGATGGCCAGGAGCCTCAGTTCGCGGCCGTCCCCTTCGATCACCCGCTCTGGATCCTCTACTCCTCGGGTACCACCGGATTGCCAAAGCCGATCGTGCACAGTCATGGGGGCATCGTCTTAGAGCAGCTCAAGGTCCTCGGCTTGCATGCGGACCTGGGGCCGGCCGATCGGAGCTTTTGGTTTACGACCACCGGTTGGATGATGTGGAACTACCTGATCAGCTCACTGCTGGTCGGTGCCACCCCGGTTCTCTACGACGGCAGCCCGGCTGAGCCGGACCTCGGGCGACTTTGGGCCTTGGCGGCCGATGCCAAGGTGACCCACTTCGGCACCAGTGCCGCCCACCTGAGCGCCTGCCTCAAGGCCGGCCTTCAGCCGGCCAGCCAATTCGATCTCGCCCAGTTGCGCTTTCTGGGCTCCACCGGCTCGCCGCTCTCCCCAGCAGCGTTTGGATGGGTCTACCAGGCGGTCAAGCAGGACCTCTGGGTGGCATCCTTGAGTGGGGGAACCGACCTCTGTACCGCCTTCGTCCTGGGCTGTCCGGGCCTGCCGGTACGGGCGGGGGTGATCCAGTGCCGCGCCCTGGGGGCCAGGGTCGAGGCCTTTGACCAGTCCGGACAGCCGGTCGTCGATCAGGTGGGGGAGCTGGTGATCCGGGAACCAATGCCATCGATGCCGGTCTTCCTATGGGGGGACCCCGAGGGAGTCCGCTACCGCTCCAGCTACTTCTCCGAGTTTCCCGGAGTCTGGCGCCATGGCGACTGGATTCGGATCCTGGCCGACGGCGGAGTGGTCATCTACGGCCGTTCCGACTCCACCATCAACCGCCACGGAGTGCGGATGGGAACCAGTGAGATCTACCGTGTGGTGGAGGAGCGCGCCGATGTCGAGGACAGCCTGGTGGTCGACGTCGCCCGACCCCAGGGGGACTCCCTGCTAGCCCTCTTCCTCACCCTCGCCGGAGGCGAGACCCTGACCGACCGCCTGGTGGAATCCGTCAGGGACGCCCTGCGCACGCAGCTCTCTCCTCGCCACGTCCCCGACCTGATCCAGCAGGTGCCGCGGATCCCGCGCACCCTGAGTGGTAAGAAGTTGGAGGTGCCGATCAAGCGGATCCTGGAAGGGGCAGCACCCGAGCAGGTCCTGGATCTGGATGCCGTCAGCGACCCTGAGTCCCTCGCCCCATTTCTGGAATTGGCGGGGGTCCTCGCCGCTC
>JBARIA010000040.1:0-32643 GCA_049799515.1 Candidatus Dormiibacterota bacterium
CGCTCTACCACTGAGCTACCTGGGCGTGGGCGGGAAGGGATTCGAACCCCTGTAGGCGTAAAGCCAGCTGATCTACAGTCAGCCCCGTTTAACCACTTCGGTACCCGCCCGCGCCGGAGTATACCGAGGGTCGGCCGCCCGACCGGGGCGGCCCCGGCGGCTTAAATCACGCTAGGGGGAGAGGAGGAGATTTGCCAGACGAAGCTGCAGACGCACTTCCCGAGGTCGACTTCGCAACCTTTGAGCAGCTGGACATCCGGGGTGGGGTGGTCATCGAGGCGGAGCCCTTTCCAGAGGCCCGCAAACCAGCCATCAGGCTCAAGATCGACTTCGGACCTCCACTGGGGATCCGCCAGTCCAGCGCCCAACTCACTCGCCACTACGCCCCCGAGCAGCTGGTCGGGCAGGAGGTGCTGGCGGTGGTCAACTTCCCAGCCCGCAGAATCGCCGGCTTCCCCAGTCAGGTACTGGTGCTGGGACTGATCGCGGCCGACGACCCCGGAGACGTTGTCCTGATCCGCCCGGACCGCCCGGGGACCCAAGGGAGACGGCTCGGCTGAGTGCCGCCGGCAGCGACCGCCGGATCCAACCGACGGCCAAGAACCGGCGCAGCAAGTAACATCAGCGCTGGGTTAGTAACGATACCGCCGGGGGGCGGAGAAGGAGACGGCAATGAGCATCATGCGACGGATGTCCGACCTGTTCCAGCAGAAGGCCAACAAGGTCCTGGACCGGGCCGAGGACCCGGTGGATGCCCTCGACCTCTCGTATCAAAAGCAGCTCGAGGCCCTGCAGCAGGTGAAGCGGAGCGTGGCCGAGGTGCTTACCTCCGAGAAGCGCCTCGAAATGCAGGCGGCGCAGCTTCAGCAGACGGCTGACAAATCTCAGACCCAGGCCAAACTGGCCCTCCAGCAGGGGCGAGAGGATCTCGCCCGACTCGCGCTGACCAGGGCGCAGCAAGCCCAGGCCCAACTCGACGGGATGCAGGGCCAGATCCAGCAGATGAAGGACCAGGAGCAGAAGCTGGAGCTGACCGCCCAGAAGCTCACCGCCAAAGTTGAGTCGTTCCGGACCCAGCGAGAGACCATGAAGGCTCAGTACTCGGCTGCCAAGGCCTCGACTCAGATCGGAGAAGCGGTGACCGGGCTCTCCGAGCAGATGACTGACGTGAACCTGATGATGGAGCGGGCTCAGGACAAGACCCAGCAGATGCAGGCCCGCTCGGCGGCCATTGACTCCCTGGTCGACAGCGGCACCCTGGACACCATCGGGACCTCGTCCGGTGACGACATCGACCGCCAGCTCCAGGGCCAGCTGACCGATTCGCAGGTCGACGCCCAGCTGGCCGCCATGAAGCAGGAGGTGCTAGCCGGCAGTTCGGAAGCGGCCCCCAGGATCGCCTCCGCCTCCTCCCCCACTACGGATGAGGCCACGCCCACCAGCCCGCCGGCCACCGACACCCCCGACGACCAGAACGTGGTGGTGCGCATTTCCGGCGAGGACCAGTACCGCCTCAATGTCGCCGAGAGGCCTCAGTTGGAACCGCTCGATGATGAGCTCAGCAAGGCCATCGATAGCCAGGACCAGGCGGCCTACGCCCAGGCGCTGAGCAACCTACTCAACTTCGTCCGCGCCCATGGCAGCAAGCTCCCAGCGGACTCCCTGCTCTCCTCTGATGTGGTCCTCCCCTCGGAGGATATGACCCTGGAGGAAGCGACCAAACTGCTCTCGGACGGAGGAACGGTGGTCGAGGCGGGGGCGCAGGCCAGATCGTAGCTGGTCCCTAGACGGGAACGCCCCAGAGGGGGAACCAGGCGCTGAGGTTCGGCTCGACCGGCAAGTCATCCTTGACGATCGCCGCCAGCCGCATCTCCTCGGCGTTGTCCCGTTGGCGGGGACCGCTGGGGACAAAGGGATAGAAGGTCCCCTGCTTGTAGCCGTAGATCCAGTAGATCTGGCGCTGGCCTTGGGTGAAGGGGAACACCGACGCCAAAAGGCAGTCACCCAGGCCTTCTTCGACCAACCCCTGGGCGACTCCATGCAGCGCCGCGATCAGGGCCTCGAATTCGGAGCCGTCGATCACCAACCACTCGAACCCCAGATCGTCCTTGACCTCCCTGACCTTGAGGGCGTCCCCAGGGGCTGTCTGGTCCTGGACCTGGAGCATGTCCACTGTGTCCTTGGTCAGCTGGTCGAAGCGGCCTGGAGGGAGGGCCTTGAAGAGCACCCCCACCCGTCCTGAGGGCGTCAGAGAGGCGGAAACTTCCATAGTGATCAAAGCGGTGCTCATGGCAAAGACCTTGTCTTCGTTCGGCTTGGGTAGCCGGGTCCGCCCGGTCAGCGAGTCAAGAAACCCCAACTGAGATCCGCTCTAACTGGAGAGCTCGGACTCCAGTTCCCGGAGCTTGGCCAGGCGGTGCTCCAGGGACGGGTGGGTCGAGAACATCTCGGCCAGGCTCCCCTTGCCCATGTGCACGGCCGGGAAGATCATCAGGGCGTTGGCAGTCTGGACCTGGCGTAGGTCACGACTGGGGATACTGGTCATTCTTCCACTGATCTTCTGCAGCGCCGAGGCCAACTGGGCTGGGTCTCTGGTGATGATCGCCGAGCCCCGGTCGGCCGCATATTCCCGATACCGGGAGAGCGCCCTGATCAGCACGAAGCTGATCGCCCAGACCACGGCGGCCACCAGGATGATCAGGATCATCCCCTGGCCCTCGCTGCGCCCGCCACCGCGGCCCCGGCCACCATAACCACCGCCGCCCATCATGCCGAAGCCGCCGAACATGCCGAACCATAACCCCGACTGGACGATCAGCGCCGCCACCGTGGCGAAGAAGCTGGCCATCGCCATCACCTTCACGTCCTTGTGAATCACATGGCTCAGCTCGTGGGCCAGGACTGCCTCCAACTCCTTGGGCTCGAGCTGGTCCAGGATCCCGGTGGTCACCGCCATCACCGCGTGCTTGGGATTGCGCCCGGTGGCGAGGGCATTGGGAACCGGAGACGGGATCACCGCCACCTGGGGCATGGGCGTCCCAGTTATTTGGCAGAGTCGGCCCACAATGTCGAATAGCTGTGGCTGCTGCTGGGCAGTGACCAGGTGGGCATGGAGGCTGCGGAGCACCAGCTTGTCCGAGTAAAAGTACTGGGCGATCAGCAAGACCGCCACCACCACCACGATCAGGGCAACGGTGGTGTGGAGCAGCAGCAGCACCCCAATGAAGGCGAGGTAGACCACCGCCAGCAGAAAGAGCGCCAGGAACATCCGGGCGGTCAGTCCAGCGTCAGCGCCCAACTTGCGATGCATACGACCTCTATATACCCGTTTGCAGGTGATTCACGCGCGCCCAAGGCATGGTCCCCCACCCACCTGGGAATAAGCTGGGATCAACTCGGGCACCAGGACGAGCCGACTCCCGGGGGCCTCCGATCTGCGCCGCAGTCTGACCTGTGTCCGACGCAATCCGGTAGCGGCCCCCAGTGGGCCCCAGAGCCGTGAGACGCTGAGCGGACTACACCTGTCACCAAGTTCGTGTAGCGAGCCGCCGTACGGTGAGTCGATCCGCTTCGGAGCGGGCGCTACCATGACTCCGACAGATCTGCCCTTCGTCTGCCTGATCTAAGGGAGTTCAGTACTCAGTGCCGTTCATTCTCGAGGCGGTGATCGCCGTGGTGGTGCTTGGCGCCGCCTCGCGGACCTCGGTCGGACGCCGTGCGGTCAACCTGGCCCAGCAGAAGATCACCGGGCTACTCAACCGAGCTGAGGATCCGGTCGAGGCGCTTGATCTCGCCTACCAGAAACAGCTCGAGGCTCTCCAGCAGGTCAGAAGGGGGGTGGCCGAGGTGGTCACCTCCGAGAAGCGGCTTGAGCTGCAGGCCGGGCAACTCCGCCAGAACCAGGTGAAGCTGCAGGGCCAAGCCAAGCTGGCGGTCCAGCAGGGTCGGGACGACCTGGCGAGGTTGGCATTGACCAGGTCCCAGGCCGCCGACGCACAGCTGCAGTCGCTCGACCAGCAGGTCCAGCAGCTTAAGGACCAGGAGCAGAAGCTCCAGCTCACCGCCCAGCGGCTGCAGACCAGAGTGGAGGGATTCCGGACCCAGAAGGACACCCTCAAGGCCCAGTACTCGGCCGCTCAGGCTTCTGCCCGGATCGGTGAAACCGTCACCGGGATCTCAACCGACATGACCGATGTCAACTTGATGCTGGAGCGAGCTCAGGACAAGACGTCCCAGATGCAGGCTCGGGCCGCCGCCATCGACGAACTGGTGTCGTCGGGGACCTTGGACGCGATCGGTAGCGGAGGCGGCGACGACATCGACCGCCAACTCCAGGCCATCTCTGGCGACGCCGCCGTGGAGGCTCAACTAAACCAACTGCGCCAGGAGGTACTGGTGAAGCCGGCTGAGAAGCCCCACCTGGCGGCACCGGACCCGACGCAAGATCCACCAAAACAGGGAGGGTAGGGAATGCTGCACGCGATCGCCTTCATCGTCATCGGTTTGGTCGTGGGGGCTATCGCCATCCGGAAGGCCCGGGCCGTAGGGGCGGTAATCCGGGTCGCCGGAGGGCTGATCGGCTCGCTCGCTGGTGGGTTCATCTCGTTGGCCGCCCTGGGCAGTAAGACGGACACTGGCAAATACGGCTCAATCGTGATCGCGATAGTGGTGGCGGCGATCGTCGCCGGCATCGCTGCCATGATCAGCAACATGGCCCCGGTGAGAGGTCGCGACTGAGCAGCTGCCTAGCCAGCTCAGTGACCTGGCCCGCGCCCGCCGGGTTCTGCGGTGCTTCCCGGAGAGAGGCTCCCTACGCGCCGGGTGCCTCCCTGGGGTAGGGCTGGCTCAGAGCGCCCGGCTCGCCAGGTAGGTGGCCGCGGCCTCGGCGTCTCTGGTCATCCGGTCGACCAGGGCCCGGTCATTGGAGAAGGTTTCCTGCGCTCTCAGCTTCTCCAGCAGGCTGACCAGCACCAGTTCGCCGTAGAGGTCTCCCGGATCCTCCAGGCAGTGCACCTCGAACTGGCGCTCCGTCCCGCCGAAGTGGGGGCGGCTGCCGATACTGCCGACCGCGCCGAAGACAACTCCTGGCTCGCTTGTCAGCTCCATGACGTAGACCCCGTCCGCCGGTAGAGCCTGGTTGGCGGAGAACTGGACGTTGGCGGTAGGAAAGCCGAGCTGGCGACCGAGGCCCTCTCCGTGGACCACCTCGCCCAACACTTGCAGTGGGCGTCCCAGCATGGCCCTGACCGCGTCGAAGTCGCCCAGGGCGAGCTGGTGGCGGATCCCCGAGCTGCTCACCGGCTCACCGTGCCACGTCAGGGGGTCGACCACCCTGACCCCGAAGCCCTCCTGACCGGCGTAGTCCTGCAGGAAATCCAGCCGCCCCTCGGCGCCCTTGCCGATCGAGAAGGTGGTTCCCACCACCATGGTCTTGATCTGGCACCGCTCCCGCAAACGACTCATGAAGGCCTGGGGGGTCATCCTCCGGAGCCGGTCGTCGAAGGGGATCACCCAGAGCCGGTCCACTCCCCGCTCGACCAACAGACGGCGGCGCAGGTCGAAGGTGCTGAGCAGGCGGAAGTCCAAGCCGGGATCCATCACCGTTCGCGGGTGGGGTTCGAAGGTGATCGCGGTCAGGCCAACCCCGAGACGGTCGGCCTCCTCCCGAGCGGCGGCCAGGATCGCCTGGTGTCCGATGTGGACACCGTCGAAGTTACCCAGGACCAGGCAGGTGGGCAGTGGCGCTGGCGGCTCGGCCGCCTGGCCGAGGCCAAAATCGGCGGCTCCCGCGTCTGAAAGCAGGTGGCTCGGGGCCTCAGCCACTGATCGGGAGCAGAACCTTGGTCGGGCGAAACCGCAGCCCGGCCAGCTCTCCCAAGGCGAGCAGCCGGCCATCTGGGCCGTGGGCCCTCACCTCCAGGCTCGGCCCCGGCTGGCCAGCTGCAACATCGGGCGCCCGCTGGATCCAGACCGACTGGCCGCGCTGCACCGCCAGGGCTCCAGCGGGCAGCAGGTCAACTCGGGGGACCATCTCGACAGCCAACTCGGCCGGCAGCAGGTAACTCCGGGGATCGCTCGAATCCATCAGCTGGTCGAGCTTCACCGCCTCCGCGATCTTGAAGGGGCCGTACTCCGTGCGCTCCAACCAGGCCAGCACCCCTCCAACCTGGAGTCGCTCGCCGAGGTCAGTCGCCAGTACGCGCAAGTAGGTGCCTCGGCCACAGACCACCTCGACCTCGGCTTCCGCCACCTCCCCGGGGGAAAACGACCGAAGAGTGATCCGTCGGATCTCCGCTGGACGTGATTTGCGCTCGACAGTCACCCCCTGCCGGGCCAGCTCGTATAGATGACGGCCCTGGTGGCGGACCGCCGAGTGCATTGGCGGCACCTGCTGGACGATCCCCACGAATTGCTCCAGGGCGGCCGCCACGTCGGCCTCGGTCAGCTGAGCCGCCGACTCCGACCGCCGAACCTCCCCCTCCAGGTCACCGGTGTCACTGACCTCGCCCAAGCGGAGCCGGGCATGGTACGTCTTGGGCTGGCGAAGGATGTACTCCACCAGCCTGGTGGCCCGGCCGACGCACAGGGGCAGCACTCCGCTGGCGGCCGGGTCCAGGGTGCCGGCGTGGCCGACATGACGCTCGCCGAGGGCCCGACGGGCCATCTTGATGGCCATGAAGGAGGTGATCCCCTCCGGCTTGGCCAGGTTGAGCAGTCCGGTCAGCATCGGGGCGTCACTCTTCACTTGGCCCCGGTCGCGGCCGACCCTTGGCGCCGCCGTCAAAGTGGGACGGCCTGGATCAGCCGCCGAGCCTCGGTCAGCACGGCCTTTTCCACCTCGGCGATCGTCCCCCTAACCTCCGCTCCAGCCGCCCGGCGGTGGCCGCCTCCTCCGAAGGGGGCGACAAGCTGATGCGCCTCGATCGGCCCGCGACTGCGGACGCTGACTCGGGTGAGCTCCGCTTCGGCCTCCTTGAAGAGCACTGCGCAGAGCATGGAGTCGAGGCTCTGGAGGCTATCGATGATCCCCTCGCTCTCCTCCATCTCAGCCCCGCTGCGCCGGAGCATCTCCAGGGTTACCTCGCTCCATACCAGCCGGCTGTCCAGCTCATAGGTGCTGGCGGCGACAGCGAGGGCGTGCAGCCTCAGGGTCGTCTCAGGCCGGGACTTGTAGCTCTGGAGGGCGACCCATGCCGGGTCGGCCCCCAGGCGGGCTAGATCAGCCCCCAACTGGAGCACTTCGCCGGTCGTGTTGTCGTGCCGGAAGCCCCCAGTGTCGGTGAAGATGGCGGCATAGAGGTTGGTCGCCGCCTCCGGGCTGATGTGGGCACCCCAGGATCGGAGCGCCTCGAAGACGATCACCCCGGTGGCGGCCACCTCCGGCTTCACCAAGCAGATGTCGCCAAAGCCTTCGTTGCTGGCGTGGTGGTCAATCACCACGGTCAAGGGAGCAGCGTCGATCCGCTGGCGGAGGTTGCCGAACCGGCTGGGGCTGCCCGCGTCGAAGGCGATGGCGACCGCGTCAGCGGGCGCCTCCCTTTGGTTGACCGCTTGGTAGCCAGGCAGATAGGCAAGCCCCCTCGGAAGCGGGTCAGGCGCCCAGGGGAAGGCTTGCTTTCCCTCTCGACCCAGGTAGTCGGCAAAAGCCAGCACGCTGCCCAAGGAGTCGGCATCGGCGTCCTTGTGGGCCACCAGGAGGAACGCCTCATGGTCCCGCACCGCCTGGTAGATCAGATCCAACGACTCAGACACCCGTGGCCCCCCGGCGCGACCTGGGGGCGCTCTCTAACTCCTCCAGCAGCTGGCTGACCCTCACCCCATAGGCGATCGAGTCATCGAGACGGATGTCCAGCCTGGGGATCCGGCGCATGTGCTCCAGCCGCTCGCCCAGCCGATGGCGCAGGAAACCGGTCATGCCCCGGAGCACCCGCAAAACCTGCTCCCGCTCCGGCTCGTCGGCCAGCACGCTGATCCTGACCCGGGCGTAGGAGAGGTCGGGGGCACAGGCCACCGCCACCACTGTCACCATCGCCAGCCGCGGATCCTTGACGTCGCCGGCGATCGCCAACGCCAGCTCCTGACGCAGCTGGGTGTCGATCCGCTCCCGGCGGTGGTTGGCACCCGACTCGCGCGCCGCCCTCACCACCGATTCAGGCCCCCACCCGCGGTCGGGCTAGCGATTTCGCTGTTCCACCACGTAGCACTCGAGGACGTCCCCCTCGGCAAAGTCTTGGTAGTCCCCGAGATCGATGCCGCACTCGTAGCCCTGAGCCACCTCCCGGACGTCGTCCTTGAAACGGCGAAGGGAGGCCACTTGAGTCCGGTGGACCTCCTTGCCTTCCCGGAGTACGACCGCCAGCGACCCCCTGGTGATCTTCCCCTCGGTGACCTGGCTGCCGGCGATCACGCCAACCCGTGGCACGCGAATCCTGGCCTTGACCTCGGCGCGACCCTCGAACACCTCCTCAAAGGTGGGCTCGTGCAGGCCGCGGATGGCCTTGTCGATGTCCTCGGTGATCTGGTAGATCACGTCATAGGTGCGCACGTCGATGCCATGACCGTCCGCCAGGGCCTTGGCGCTGGGGTCCGGCCTGACGTTGAACCCGATCAGGATGGCGTTGGCCGCCGCGGCCAGGTCGACGTCTGCCTCGGAAATCGGCCCGACGCCGTCGGCCACCAGCCGGAGTCGCACCAAGGGGTCCGAGAATTTGAGCAGCGCGGCCCGGAGCGCTTCCAAGGACCCCTGGCTCTCGGCCTTGATCAGCAGGTCGAGGTCGCGCAGACCCTCGCCGGACTGCTTGCTGAGCTCGGCCAGGCTGACCCGGGTGGCATCCGCCTTGCCGGAGCGCAGCGCCAGCCGCCGCTCCTCCGCCAGGGTGCGAGCCTCGCGCTCGGTGGCCACCACCAGCAGTCGATCACCGGCGGTGGCCACCTCTGGAAGTCCGGTCACCAGGGCCGGCAGTCCGGGAGTCACCTCTTGGGTACGCTGCCCACGATCATCGAGGAGCGCCCGAATTCGCCCGGCCACGCCCCCGACCACGAAGTAGTCCTGAACCCGCAGCGTTCCCTCCTGGACCAGCACGCTGGCCACCGGACCCTGGCCCTTCTGCAGGTGGGAGTCGATTACAGCTGCCTCGCCGGGGCGGTCCGGGTTGGCCCGCGGCTCGCCCAGATCGCTCACCAACAGGATCATCTCCAGGAGATGGTCGATCCCATCTCCGGTCTTGGCCGAGACCGGGACACAGACCACGTCGCCGCCGAAGTCCTCCACCACCACGCCGTGTTCGGCCAGCTGCTGCTTGACCCGGTCGGGGTTGGCGTCATCCCGATCGATCTTGTTGAGGGCCACCAGGAGCGGGACACCGGCGTTGCGCACGTGCTTGATGGCCTCCTCGGTCTGGGGCATAACCCCGTCGTCGGCAGCCACCACCAAGACCGCCAGGTCGGTGATGTTGGCGCCCCGGGCCCGCATGGCGGTGAAGGCCTCGTGGCCGGGAGTGTCGATGAAGGTGATCTTGCGGCCCTGTCGCTCAACCACCGAGGCCCCGATGCGCTGGGTGATCCCACCCGCCTCCCCGGCGGCGACGGCGGTCTCGCGGATGGCGTCCAAGAGGCTGGTCTTGCCGTGGTCGACGTGTCCCAGGACCGTTACCACAGGGGGCCTGGGCCGCAGGTGTCCGGCGTCCGCATCCGCCTGGAACTGGCCCCGGTCCAGCATCCGTTCGACCGGCGCGGCGACTTCCGGCTCGGCGTCGGCAATCTCAATCTCAAGCTGCTCCGCGACCAGGCGGGCGGTCCCGGCATCGATGCTCTGGTTGATGGTGGCCAGGATCCGGTGCTGCATCAGGACCTTGGAGACCTCGGCAGCCGAAACTCCCAGAGCTTCCGCGAGCGACTTGACGGTGAGGTGGGCGGGAAGTGCCGCCTGCTTGACCTTAGCGATGAACGTATCCTCCTCAGACGGGGCTGTCGGCCCTAGGCCGGAGTGGCCGGGCGACCAGAGATCATACCCGCCACCGCCTCGGCTACAGCATCATTATCGATAGCATCCCCGCTCAGACGCAGGGCCCGTCCCAGAGCCCGGCGCCTTCGGGCCGCCTCCCAGCAACTCATCTTGGCACACAAATAGGCTCCGCGCCCCGGGCCTCGGCGGCCGGCGGCCTCGGCCACGATCTCACGGCCGTCTGAGCGCAGTCGAAGCAGGCCCGCTTGGGGACCCTTGGTGCGGCAGCCGATACAGGTCCGCAGGGGGCCGTCTGAGGCAGCGGGAGCGACTACGAATCCTCTCCCTGGGCACGGATGTCGATCCGCCAGCCGGTCAGGCGGGCTGCCAGCCGGGCATTCTGGCCCTCCTTCCCGATCGCCAGCGAGAGACTCTGGGGGGCGACCAGGGCAGTGGCCCGGTGGGCTGCCTGATCGAGCTGGACCGAGATCACCGGAGCCGGTGCCAGCGCCCGGGCGACCAGCTCGGCCGGTTCCGCCGACCACTCCAGGACGTCCACCTTCTCACCGTTCAGTTCGGCGACCACCGAGCGGATCCGCACCCCCTTGGGCCCGATGCAGGCGCCCTTGGCGTCGATGCCCTGGCGCAAGGACTCGACCGCCACCTTGCTGCGCTCTCCCGGTTCCCTGGTGATCGCCTTGATCACCACCGATCCGTCCGCCAGCTCCGGCACCTCGGCCTCCAGCAAGCGGCGCAGGAGCAGAGCGTTGGCCCTTGAGGCCCGCACCTGAAGCATCTCCTCTCCACCCCCCAGCCGCGACTCCATCAGGACCACCTTCAGATGACGGCCGCGGATCAGCCTCTCCCCGCGGATCTGCTCGTCCCGGGGCAGGTAGGCCTGCAGCTGACCGGCACGCAGGAAGATCGTTCCCTCCTCGATCCGCTCCACAATGCTGGCCACCAGGAGACCCCGGCTAGCCTCGGCCTCTCCCTCCAACCTCTCGCGCCGGGCCTCTCTGACCCGATGGCCGACGGCCGCCTTCACCAGCCGGGCGGCTCGGGTGGCTACCGCCCTGGGCAGCTGCGTCGCTTCCCGCACCGACGAGCCCACCTCGGCCGAAGGGTCCAGCTCGAGGGCCCGCTCCAGTGAGATCTCGGCGTCGGTGGTGGCCTCCCCTGCCACCACCACCCGGGTCAGCTCCACTGCCAGCTGGCCTGTCTCCGGATCCAGCTTCACCTCCACCCGGGGCGGGCTGGGCTCCAGCTGTGACCAGGCTGCCGGAATGGCCGCTTCTATCGCCTCCACCACCCCGACCGTGGGTACACCATGCAGCTCGCGGAGCATCCGCAGCACCTCGCTCAGCTCGCCGGGTCGCTCTTTGTTGACCACCTGGCCGGGCCCGGCTGTCGTCTTCACAGGTCGACCACCACTCGGGCCGCCGCCACCGCCTGCCGATTGACCCGCCAGGAACGGAGCCTCCCGCCCTTGGTGTGCCGCACTTCCAAGTCGAGCTCCTCTGGCCCGAGCGCAACCAACCGCCCCTCCACCACCGTCAACGATTCGCCATCCTGGAGAGTCAGCCGCACCCGTCTACCCAGAGCGGTGGCAAAATCCTCTTCGGACGCCAGCGTGCGCTCGGCCCCCGGCGACGAGACCTCGAGGGCGTAGGGTCCGGGCAGCAACTCCTCGCGGCGATCCAGCAGAGCGGATAGCGCCTCGCTGGCCTGACCACATTCGTCGACGGTGACGCCCCCTGAGCGATCGACGGTGACTCGCAGCACAGCACGGCCCTTGGCCGGGTGCCAGGAGACGTCCAGCAACTGCAGCCCCAGTTGGTTGATGACAGGTTCCAGCAGCTCCTTCACCAACTCTGCCGGCGACGCTTGGACCACGTTATGTCAGCCTCAGGTACACGGGGTTCCAGACCTGTCCCCGTCCTGGGACAGAGAGTGCACCCGGCCGCCTCCGTAGCGCGATTCTAACGTCGGGAGGACGTAATTTGTCAGTGACGTGCCGCGGTGGCCGCTCCCACCGGTAAACGTCCACGACTGCGACGCGCAACGCGCCGGTCCAGTCCGCGCCAGGCCGTCAGAAGCGTGGCCGCGTTGAAGATCGAGCTGTACGTTCCGGAAATGATCCCCACCAACAGCGCCAGCACGAACCCCTGGATCGACGCCCCGCCGAAGAGGAAGAGGGTGAGCAGCACGAAGACGACGGTGAGTGAGGTGTTGAGTGACCTGGACAGGGTCTGCGCGATGGAAAGGTTGACCACCTGCTCGAAGTTCATCCGTGATCCCTGAACCCTGAGGTTCTCTCGGATTCGGTCGAAGACCACGATGGTGTCGTGCACCGAGAAACCAACCATGGTCAGCACGGCAGTGACAAATAGCGTGGTCACCTGGCCCAGCAGGCTGAAGTGGCCCAAGATTGCCCAAATCCCAACCAGGACAAAGATGTCATGAAGCAGCGCCGCCATGGCGCAAAGCGCGAACCGACGAGCGCTGATTTGGGTTCCCGCGAACCTCAGCGCCAGATAGCATGAAATCAAGACTGCGGAGATGATCACCAGGAAGACCGAGCCCACCACCAGGCTGCTGGCGATGGTCGGTCCGACCGTGGTTTCGCTTTCGGTGATCGGATTTCCCGAGCTGTCCTTGGGCAGGTCGAAATGAGTGTTCACCGCCTTGAGGATGGTGTCCACCTTGCTGGTGACGATGGGGAGTGTCGTGATCACATAGGTGTTGCCGCCCTCACCCTCAACCGTGGCCCGACCGGCCGGGTAGGCTGCCAGAGCCACCTTCTGGACCGCAGCCGCAGTCGTGTGATGTTTAGGTTGCACGGTGACGCTCACCCCACCAGTGAAGTCAACCCCCAGGTTGAAGCCGGCGATGAGGATGGCGAAGATTCCGGGGATGATGATCGCCAGAGAAGCGGCGAAGTAAGCGTTGCGGTGGGTCACCACATCGAAGCGACCACCGCTCCGGAAGTTCTTGGCCAGACCGTCGGTCGGCAGGATCCTGGTATAGAGCCCTGGCCGACGGGCGAAACTGAACCAGCGCTGGACGTAGTGCAGCAGCGAGTGGGTGATCACGATCGATGAGAACATGCTCGCCGCCACCCCGATGAACAGGGTCAGCGCGAAACCCTGCACCTCACTGGAGCCGAAGAAGTAGAGCACTGTGCAGGTGATCATGGTGGCGATATTCGAGTCGCGGATGGCTGGCCAGGCGCGCCGGAAGCCGAACTCAGTGGCCAGCTCGAGTGGGCGGTCCTGGCGCAGTTCTTCCTTCATCCTTTCGAAAATAAGCACGTTGGCATCGACCGCCATCCCCACGCTCAGGATGAAACCCGCCAGCCCCGGCAGCGTCAGCACCACCGGGATTAGCTTGAAAACTGCCAGCACGATCGCCGCGTAGAACAGCAAGGCGATGCTGGCCAGCAAGCCTGGGAAGCGGTAGTAGAGCAGCATGAAGAGGACCACCAGAACCAGGCCGAATGCCCCGGCGTCCAGGCTCTGCTGCACCGACTGCTTGCCCAGGCTGGCGGATACCCCGTCCACCCCTTCGACTTCGATCTGGGCCGGCAGTGCTCCGGCGTTGATGTCGTCGACCAGCCGCGTCGCGCTGTCAAAGGTGAAGTCCCCAGTGATCTGAGTCTGGTTACTGCTGACCCCAGCGACCGCCGGTGCGGTCAGAACTTCGCCGTCTAGAAAGATCGCCAGTTGGGAAGTCGGCGGCGCCGACGTGGTGGTCCCGTTGGTACTGGTGGCGTCGCACCCCGGATTCAGCTTGCAGGCCGCGGTGGTCAGCTTGGACCAGACGGCCGCCCCCGGACTGTTAAATGTGATGTCAACGGCGTACCCACCGGTCGCAGAGGCGACGGCCGCCGATGTCACATCCGAGGCCGTGAGGTCGGAGACGATCTTCCAGTGATATTGCTTGCCAGTGGTGGTGTTCACCGGGTAGTAGAGCGAGTTGGTGAACTGGCAGGGGGTGGACTTCGCCTTGGTACCCTTCCAGCACCCGGCCGGGACCAGCTGTTTTTGATCGATGCAGGTTTGGGTAGTGCAGGCGCCTGGTGCGCCGTTCACCGAGGGTGTCCCGGCCACCGGCGTCCCGAAGTGCAGCTCCGAGGTCTGGCCGAGGGCGGCCTCAGCGGTGGCGACATCGACGCCGGGAAGCTGAACCAGGATCTGACTGGTCCCCTGGGTCTGCACCTGCGCACCTGAGACACCCAGGGTGTTGACCCGCTTGTTCAATATGGTCAGGGTGTCGGCCTGGGCCTCGGCCAAGGTCCGGTCCTTGGGCAGCCCACTGGTGCAGCCGATGCCCGGCGGATTGTCGGGGCCCTGGCAGATCTGAATCGTGAGCGAGGTTCCGCCCTGGAGGTCCAGCCCTTTGTGGATGTAGATCGGGTTGCCCGCCAGGGTCGGCTGCTTGCCCCCCGGGAGCGATGCGGTGGGACTGATGTGCTTGACCAGCACGTTGTAGATGGGTCCGTAGGCGTCGATGAAGACCGCGCCCACAACCAGCAGCACGACCAGCGCCAACCACCACCGGCCGATCCGGATCATCGCTCTGAGTCCGCCCGTGCTGAGGTCAACTGCATGTGAGGAAACCTGATTTTAGGGGAGGGCGCGCCTTCGCTCCTGATTGACGATCCCAGGCTCAGGCTTCTGCCCCCTGTCCGAGCTGCCGGCGGCACCCAGCAATGAACTCCTGAAGCTGACCGACCTCGATCGCCAGGCGGGCCCCAGCCATCAGTCGGCTCAGGTGCCAGAGGTTGTGCAGGCTGAGCATTCGATGAGCCAGGATCTCGCCGGCGAGATAGAGGTGGCGCAGGTAGGCGCGGCTGAAGTTGACGCAGGCCGGGCACTCGCAACCGCTCTCCAGCGGGCCCCCGTCCCGACGGAAGCGCGCCTGGCGGAGAGACAGTCGGCCTCGGCTGGTCAGGACCGTCCCGGTTCTGGCCAGTCGGGTGGGCAGCACGCAGTCGAAGAGATCCACCCCCCGGGCCACCGCGTCGAGCAGGTCGAGGTCGGTGCCCAGCCCCATCAGGTAGCGGGGCAGCTGTTCTGGCAGATGCTCGACACAGGCATCGATGGCCGGCTGCCGAACCTGGGGCGGCTCTCCCAGCACGAGCCCGCCCAGGGCGACCCCGTCGAAGCCCAGCCCTGCGATGACCTCGGCAGACTGGGCCCGGGAACCCACCTCGAATCCTCCCTGGACGATCCCGAAGAGCATCGCCGGGCCAGTGTCGATCTCGCGGCACTTGGCCGCCCAGAGGTGGGTGCGCCTGGTGGCGACCGCCGCCAGGGCCGACGAGGTTCCGAAGGGAACCGGATGGTCCAACACCATGATCACGTCACTGCCCAGGGTCAGTTGCCCCTCGACAACTCCGCGGGGGGTGAGCTGGATGGTGGCGCCGTCGTAGGGGGAGCGGAAGGTCACCCCGCTGTCATCCAGGTCGACCAGCTCTCCGAGGCTGACGAGCTGGTAGCCCCCACTGTCGGTGAGGATCGAGCCCTTCCAGCCCATGAAGCTGTGCAAACCTCCCAGCTCGGCGATCAGCTCCACCCCGGGGCGCAGGGAGAGATGGTAGAAGTTGGCCAGCAGCATCTCCGCCCCGGATTGGGCGACCTCCTGTGGGTCACACGCCTTGACGGTGCCGTGGGTACCTACTGGCATGAAGGCAGGGGTCTGGACCTCGCCATGCGCGGTACGCAGTGTGCCTCGGCGAGCCCTCCCGTCGCGCGCCGAGATGGCGAACCGCGCCAGACCGGTGCTCATTAGCTACGCCATCCGAACATGCAGTCGCCGAAGCTGAGGAAGCGGTAACCGCGATCCAAGGCGCACTGATAGGCGGTCCTGACCCGATCCCGGCCGTAGAAGGCACTGACCAAGACCAGCAGCGATGACCTCGGTTGATGAAAGTTGGTCAGGAGCCCGTCAACCACCTGGAACTGGCTGCCCCGGCGGAGGTAGAGGTCGGTCTCACCCTCTCCGGCCACCACCCCGCCCTCCCCGTCGGGACTGGACTCCAGGCAACGCACAGCCGTCGTCCCCACCGCGACCACCCGACCCCCGGCGGACTTCGACCCATTCAGTTGGGCTGCGGCCCGGGCCGGGATTTGGTACCGCTCGGCATGCATCGGGTGCTCCTCGATGGTGTCGGTCCGGATCGGGCTGAAGGTGGCCAGTCCCACCTCGAGCTGGACCCTGGCGACCAGGATGCCCGCCGCCTCTACCGCCTCAAGCAGAGCTTCAGTGAAGTGCAGGCCGGCGGTGGGAGCCGCTGCTGAAACCGGGGGCCCCTGGGCGTACACGGTCTGATATCGCTCAGGGTCGCCCAGCCCCCGCTTCAGATACGGGGGCAGCGGAACCTCACCGATCTCGGCCAGCTCGACCCCCGGCTCCATCTCGAGCCGGACCAGCCGGCCTGCCGCGTGGCCCGTCCAGGGCGCCTGCACCAGTGCGCGCCACCCCTTGCCCGCCAGCTCCGTGCCCGGCAAAAGGAGGCGAGCCGGTCGGGCCAGCGCCAGATACCGACCGGCACTCAGCTCGCGAAGCAGCAGGACCTCACCAGGGCGCTCGCCGACCAGACCACGAAGCCGGGCCATCCTAACCCGGGTGTCGTTCACGACCAGGCAATCGCCAGATCGCAGCAACTGGGGCAGCTCGGTGATGCGGGAGTCGCGGGCGCTCCCATCTGATTCCAGCACCAGCATCCGGCTGGAATTGCGCTCGGCCAGCGGCTGCTGGGCAATCGCCTGGTCCGGCAGCAGGTAGTCGAACTCCCCAGTTGGAGTCCCTGGCTGCTCAGTCCTCGCCGACAAACAGTTCCGCTGCCCGGGCCATCACCGCGCCGGGCGCCTCGGCCGGCACGGCCAGCCCCAAGTGTCGGTAGGCACTGCCGGTGGCGATCCGGCCTCTCGGGGTTCGCGCCAGCAGGCCCAGCTGGATCAGGTAGGGCTCCAGCACCTCCTCGATGGTGTGCGGCTCCTCGGCGAGGGCGGCGCCCAGGGTGCCTAGGCCGACCGGCCCACCCCCGAACTGCTCGCAGATGAGCCGGAGCAGCCGTCGATCCGAGGCATCCAGTCCCTGATCATCCACCTCCAGCAGGCGCAGAGCCTCCTGCGCCAGCGCTCGGCTGACCGTGCCGTCGCCGCGCACCTGGGCGTAGTCGCGGACCCGGCGCAGGAGTCGGTTGGCAACCCTCGGCGTACCTCGTGACCGGTTCGCCAGCAGCACCACCGCCTCGTCCTCGATCGGGACCTGAAGTAGGTCCGCGGAGCGGGTGACGATGGTGGCCAGCTCGTCCTGGCTGTAGAACTCCAGCCGAAAGGTGGCTCCGAAGCGATCTCGGAGCGGCGCCGAGATCATCCCCACCATGGTGGTGGCACCGATGACGGTGAATCGCTGAAGTGAGATCCGGAGAGCTTGGGCGCCGACCCCCTTGCCAGAGACGAAGTCGAATGAGAACTCCTCCATCGCGGGATAGAGGCTCTCCTCCACTGCTCGCTGCAGCCGGTGAACCTCGTCGATGAAGAGGACGTCGCCCTCGCCCAGGCTGGTCAGCAGGCTGGCCAGAGCTCCCTGGAACTCGATCGCCGGCCCACTGGTGACCCGCATGGCCACCCCAGTCTCAGCGGCCACGATGTTGGCGAGAGTGGTCTTGCCCAGACCGGGCGGCCCCGACAACAGTAGATGCTCGATCGGCTCGCCCCGGGACCGGGCGGCGTCAATGAGGATTGCCAGCTGCTCACGGACCTGCTCCTGGCCCACGAATTCGTCCAGTCGCCGGGGACGCAACTGGCGGTCTATCTCGGGCTCGTCCCCGGCGGCGACCGGGGCCAGCACCCGCTCCTCATTGATCATGGCGAACTCCTGATGCCGACCTGGCCAAGCCGTTGCAGAGCGGATTTGACCACATCCTCCAAGGTCCGCTCAGTGCCGTTCGCACCGGCCGAAGAGTTCACCGTCTCAGCTACCGCGCGCCGAGCCTCCCCCGCCGGGAAGCCCAGCGCGACCAGAGCGGCGGTGGCCCGCTCGCCCAGGGGACCGGTCTCGACTTGGGCCTGGGCCACGCCTGGCATGGCCAACTGGTCCACCCGACCCTTCAACTCCAGGACAATCCGCTGCGCGGTCTTGCTCCCGATGCCGGGGACCGAGGCCAGCAGGGCGTGATCCTCATTCATGATCGCCGCCACCAAGGACGGCCACTCGGCCCGGGCCAGGATCGCCAGCGCCGCCTTAGGCCCGATCCTCTCCACGGTGAGCAGGTAACGGAAGAAGACCAGCTCCTCGGAGCTGAGAAACCCGAATAGAGAGATGGCGTCCTCACGGACCACGGTGTGGACCTGCAGAGTCACCTCACCCCTCTCCCCCAAAAGCTCGGCCGCAGTCCTTGGGTGGACGTAGACCTGATATCCGACCCCACCGACCTCAATGACCGCCCACTCGTCGTCCACCCGGGCCACCACCCCACGCAGGGACGCGATCACCGTCGCGCCTCCGCCGCCAGCGCCCGGCGCAACCCGGCGGCGTGCTGATGGCAGATGCCGACCGCACAGGCGTCGGCGACGTCGTCCGGTCGGAGCGGGACGCCATCACCCAGGAGCAACCGCACCAGCTTGGCCACCTGTTGCTTGGGGGCCGAACCGCTGCCGGTCACCGCCTGCTTGACCTCGTTGGGGGTGTACTCATGCAGTTCGATTCGGGCCCTGGCCGCGGCGCAGACGAGCACCCCACGGGCCTGGCTCACCGCCATGGCGGTAGACACATTGCGGCTGAAGTAGAGCCGCTCCAGGGACACTGCTTCGGGCATCTGCTTGGCGACCAGGTCGGCGAAGCTGTCCCAGAGCGAGAGCAGCCTCATGCCCTGGTCCTGATCGGAAGGCGTCGACCAGACGCCAGCCTCCCTGAGGGTAACCCGGCCACCACCGCCTTCGATCAGCGCCCAGCCGGTGAGCGCCAATCCCGGGTCCAAACCCAGGACTAACAAGATCCCGCCCCCGGCCGGCCCCGGGCCATGCCCGCGGCCGCCTAGACCTCGGCCAGAACGTCGTCCGGAAGCACCGCATTGCAGTGGACCTCCCGCACGTCGTCATCCTCGTCAAGCGCCTCCAAAAGCCTGACGACCGCTGGCGCGTTCTTGGCATCGACCTCGACGGTGTTGCTGGGGAGCATGGTGACCTCGGCGGTCTCCACCTCGACTTTGGCCCCCTCGAGCGCCTGTCGCAGCGCCTCCAGCCGCTCCGGGGCGATGTAGACCTCCACCCCGCCCTGCTCCACCTGGACGTCGTCCGCTCCAAGTTCGATCGCCTTCAGCGCCAGCTCCTCGGGATCCTGGGAGCCCGGGTTTACCCGGATCAGCCCGGTTCGGTTGAACATCCAACCGACCGAGTTGGATTCGCCGAGGCTGCCCCCCGATCGGGTGAAGAGATTGCGGATGGCGGCCACCGTCCGGTTGCGGTTGTCGCTCAGGACGTCGACCAGGATCGCGACCCCGCTGGGTCCGTAGCCCTCGTAGCGGATCTCCTCGATCGCTGCGCCCTGGAGCTCACCAGTGCCCCGCTTGATGGCTCGCTCGATGTTGTCGGCAGGCATGTTGACTTCGCGAGCCTTCTGCATCGCCAGCCGCAGTCTGAAGTTGCTGGTGGGGTCGCTGCCCGACTCCCGGGCGGCGACGGTGATCTCGTTGCCGACCTTGGTGAAAGTCTGACCCTTGCGGGCATCAACCACGGCCTTCTTGTGCTTGATCCCCGCCCACTTGGAATGACCAGACACCGATTACCTCCGACCTTGGCCGCCATGACCCGCCGACAGCCTTAAGCGAACATACATTCCCAAGGCTTCCAGTGTAACCGGGGCTCTTCCACCTAGCCTATCAGTCCGCTGAGACGGTCTCCCAGCAGTTGCCCCCGCTGCCCCGCCGCAGCGACTGCACCTGGTCCGAAGTCAAGGAGTCAGCCGGCGATCAGCCGCACGACCCGGCGGGAGCCCACCTTGAGCACCGCCCGCGGGGCGACAGTCACTGCCTCACGCCAGTCGCCGATCCGCTCCCCCGACAGCTCGACCGCCCCACCCTGAACCAGCCTGGCCGCCTCTCCCTTGGACGAAGCCAGCCCGGCCGCGACCAGCAGCTCGCGGACGTCCCATCGACTCTTCAAGGGAATCACAACTTCGGGGATCTCGCTCGGCAGTTGATGTTCGCGATGGACCAGGAAGAACTCCTCTCGGGCGGCTTTGGCCCGCGCCGGATCGTGCAACGCCGAAACCAGCTGCTCGGCCAAGTCGGCCTTGGCGTCCCGCGGGTTGAGTGAGCCGTCCTGCAGTTCCCGCTCAATCCGCGCCAGCTCCTCGGCGGGCGTGTCGGTGAGCAGGGTCAGGTAGCGGGTGATCAGCGAGTCGGGGATCGACATCAACTGGCCGAACTGGGAGCTGGGAGGGTCGGCCACCGCCACCGCGTTGCCCAGCGATTTACTCATCTTTTTCTGCCCGTCCAGCCCCTCCAGCAGCGGCACCGTGACAATGTCCTGGGGGGGCTCGCCATAGGCCGCCTGCACCTCTCTTCCCCGCAGTAGGTTGAAGAGCTGGTCACTGCCGCCGAGCTCCACATCGGCGTGGATCGCCACCGAGTCGTAGCCCTGGAGCAGCGGGTAGAAGAGTTCGTGGACCCCGATGGGCTGCTCCGATCGCATCCGCTGCTCGAAGTCGCTGCGCTGCAGCAGTTGGGCGACAGTGGCGCTGTTGGCCAGCCGCAGTACTGCCACCAAGTCGAATGGGTTGTACCACTCGCTCTGCCGCCGGACCTCGGCCTGGTCGGGGTCGATCACGCAGAACAGCTGGTCGAGATAGGTCTTGGCATTTGCCTCCACCTCATCGACCGTGAGCTGGGGTCGGGTCACCGAACGACCTGTCGGGTCACCGATCCGGGCAGTGAAGTCGCCGATCACCAGGACCGGGAGGTGACCCTCCAGCTGCCAGCGTCGCAGCAGGCGCATTGGTACCAGATGGCCCAGGTGGATATCGGGGGCGCTCGGGTCGATCCCAAATTTGATCCGGAGCCGATCACCGCGGTCGAGCCGCTCCGCAAGATGGGGACGGCTCTCACAATTGACAACGCCACGCAGCAGTCTCTCGGCTCTGGTCACAGCCGCAGAGCCTACCTTGCCGGGGTCGGGCCCAGGGTCAGGGGCAGCCGCCGAGCAGGTCAGTAGCCGTAGCGGTGAATCCCCTGGGGGTTGACCCGGATGGTGACCCGTTGCTCGTCCGGGCCGCGCCACTCCGCCGGGTACTTCTCCTGACCGGTGTACTTCTTGGTCAGGCGGTCGATCACTTCCTCGGCCTGGGCCTGTTCCAAGGTGGCGACTCCCACCACCGCCATCGACATCTGGGGGTTGTCCTGACGGTGGATCGAGACCGCCACCCTTGGATCGCGGGCGATGTTGGCCTGCTTGATCCTGCCCATGGCGGTGTTCATAACGATCTCGCCCCCATCCTCGTCGACCCAGACCACGGTGCTGATGGGAGCCCCATCGGCACCCAGGGTGGTGAGGTGGGCGAAATTGTTGCCCTTCAAAATCTCCCGGTCGGTTTCACTGAGCTGCACTGGCATGTCTCGGTCCTCCCTCAGGTCACTTGCGCCTGAACTGTGCTGAACCAATCTTCGCCCAGGGTCACGCCACTCCGCTGGAACAAATAGTCGCGAGCGGCGTCGGCCTCGGCATGGAGCCGGGCCATGTCGATCCCGACCAAGCGGCCCTCCCGCTTGACCACCTTGCCGGCGACCAGTACGGTGCGCACGTCGTGGGGCTGGGCAAAGGCGACCACCGCATTGACGGCGTCGTTGAGCGGAAACATGTTCGGACCTGCGGTATCGACCACGATGATGTCCGCCTGCTTACCCGGGGTCAGCGACCCGATTTTGCCCTCCAGTCCCAGGGCTCTTGCCCCCTCGACGGTGGCAAAGGCCAGCACATCATCAGAGCTAAGCCACAGTTCGGTGGGGTCCACCCCGGCGTCCAGTGTCTTCTGGTGATTGAGGGCCCGCTCCGCGGCCAGGGCGGCCCGCATGGCCCCGAACATGTTCCCGACCACAGTCGTGACCACGTCAATGCTGAGACTGGGCCGAACACCCACCCCCAGCAGCTTGCCGGTGGCCGGGAAACCGTGCCCCATATTCATCTCGATTTCCGGGGACAGCGATGCGGTCCCGCCACTCTCGGCGATCCAGCGGAGCTCCTGCTCCGAGAGGGTGTTGCAGTGCACATAGGTGGTGTCCGCTCCCAGCAGACCCCGTTCCTGGAGCTTTTGTATCGGATGGACCCGAATTCCCCAGAGCCCGTCCCCGACATGGGTGGAAATCCGTAGCCCCAGCTCCCTGGCCAGCTGCCAATCGAAGGCGGTCGCGTCCATGGTGCTGAACTGCGGGCCTCGGGCCGCCAGAGCCATCGTCACCAGCTGGTCCTGGGAGGAGAAGTGCTCCTTCTGCACCCGTCGGATGTCCTCGCTGGTGAAGGTCGGGTTGGGTAGGTTTCCCCACTCCGCGTTGGAGTTGCCGTAGCCGAAGACAGCCCGAGCGCCGGACGCCTTGAGACCGGCCACGGCAGCATCGGCGTGCTCCGGGGAGTTGATCAGGTGGGACCAGTCGAGCATGGTGGTGATCCCCGAGTCCAACGCCTCGACGATGCCGAGCAGGTTGGCGGTGTAGAGGTCCTGAGGCCGGTAATTCTCCCCCAGCATGCCGCGGACTGCCTGGAAGTAGGCCGCCAGGGTCCAGTCAACACCGGCCCCCCGGGCCAGCGACTGCCAGGCGTGCCGGTGGGTGTCGATGAAGCCCGGGAGCACGATCATGCCCTGGGCTTCGATCACCTCCGCACCGTCTGCCGGAAGCTCACGCCCAACCGCGGCGATCTGGCCGTCCTCGACCAGGATGTCCCCTCCCGGAAGCTCGCCCAGCTTCCGGTCCAGAGTTAGGACCCAGCCTCCCCGGATCAGCTTTCGCTCGGCCACTGACCTCTTCCTCCAGAAACGCCCCTCATGTAGAGCAGTTCCCAGTTTAGAACCGCCGATCCTCGCCGCGGTCTTTGCCAGGTGGGCAAGGATCTGAAAGCGGGGCCGCGGTCAGACGGGCACTTCCATTTGGCAGCGCAGACGAACTGTGCGGGACAGACGCGGGTCCGCTGTCAAGAGCGGAACATCCAACGCCTCGGCGAGCCGCGCACCGCGGAGACGGGACCGCGCTCTTACTCCATCACGTCCATCATCGGCGAGGGCAGGGCCAAGGACGCTCGCGTCGACAACGATAATCGGGCCGGTGGAGCGTGGGGCAGAAACGGCTCGGGATGCTCATCTGGCCAAGAGGACTGCTCTTCGCTGTCTGGTTGGCCCGAGCCGTCGCCATAGCGAGTTCGCCCAGCTTCAGCGGCAGGTCAGTACTGCCCCTGGACACACCCAGGCCCCTGGCGATTGCAGCGCCGATACCGGTGGCCGTATAGCTCGGATTGCACATGCGGCCGTGAACCCGGTTTGATCGCTCTCGACCGCTAGCGCTGATACACGCTCTCGCTCCGACGGTGGTACGGTGAGAGGGTTGGTTCGAGCCCGACGGAGGTATCAACGATGCGAACCGTCTGGAGCTTCTTGAGGCACACTCGGGCGGAGTGACCGGCCCTCCGGGGCCAGAGTCACGCGGATGCCTCTCTGCGTCCGCTCATCAGGTCTAGGCCCCGGGGAGGGGCACCTCTCCACCCGAAAATTGTTCCGGCTTATCCGCCGGGACAGGTGCTAAGGCACCGGCTAATCAATTGAGCGAGCCCCTAGGGGCTCGCTCTCCTTAATCGGCGAGTCCTCGCTGCTGCGGCGGTCGGGACTCAACCAAGTACCGCATCGGAGTCTGATCACGTACGCCGACTCGCGGAGTCACCAGTACCGGGAGTTCTTCGGCCCCTCCGGCTTCGAACCAGATGGAGCTCCCCCCGGGACGACACAAATCCTCGCCATTGCAGCTGAGATCGATGCTCAACGCCCGGCACAGCAGGGCGGGTCCGGCCAGGCTGGATCTCTCTGTCCCGAAGGAGCTGGTGGCACCCCGAATCAGGACTGCCTGGGGGTCACCCTGGGGCCCGGTGACCACGTTAAAGCAGTGATGCATCCCATAGACGAAGTAGACGTAGGCGATCCCGGCGATTCCGAACATCACCGAGTTGCGCGCGGTCCGGCCCCGAAAGGCGTGGGAGGCGGGGTCGGTAGCTCCCAGGTAGGCCTCGGTCTCGGAGACCTTCACCCGGAGCTCCCGGCCCCCTAGGCGGCGCACCATCCAGCACCCCAACAGCTCCCGGGCGACCAGAGGGCTGGGACGCGAAAAAAATTCTCGCGGCAGCGGCTCGTGAGGGAGCTGGGGAACACTGGTCTCGACCGGAGGCTCCCGGGTCACCGTCAGCGGAGAGCAGCCACCACGGCGGCCTGGCCCCGACGCCAGACCACCCCCGACTCGGCGAAGCCGGCCGCGCCGAGCTGCTGCAGGTGCCACTCGGCAGCTGGGGTGAACTCCGCGTGATGAAGCTCGCCTCCGAAGCGCCGGCTGCGCTCCGCCAGCAGCTCTTTGAACTGGGGGGTCCGAGCAACCCGCTCCCACCACTCCTCCCATTCTTCGCCGAGGCCATTGGAAGCCGGGGCCAGGGCACCAGCGACCCGGTCAAGTTGGGGGGTCGAAGCCAAGGGAACATGATCGGCATCGGCGAAGAGGCCGCCCGGACGCAACACGCCGGCCACGCTCCGGTAGAGAGCCGCCAGCAGCTCCGGCCCGAGCCAATGCAGCGCGGTCGCCGTGACCACTGCGTCGAAGGGCCCGGCCGGCAGTGACGCAGTCCACTCAGGCGACCTCAGGTCAACCTCAGTCAAGGTGACCCGCTCTTCTCCTTCGAAGACCCCAGCCGCGATCCGGAGGAGCACAGGGTCGAGATCGGCCCCCACCACCTGGGCTGACGGAATGCTGCTCAGGATTCGGCTGGTGATCGAGCCGCAGCCGCAGGCGAGGTCAAGCACCCGGGGCGGAGAGTCGCCGGCAACAGCCCCAACCAGGGTTGCAAGCACTGAGAACCGCTCTTCCCGGTCGGGTAGATATCGTTGCTGCTGACGGTCCCAGCTGTCCTGCCACGCCTGCCAGAAGGAACCATCCTCGGTCGGATTGCCCTCCGTCATTCAGACCCCAGGCGGACCTGGGCGCCGACTTGATTCAGCGCGGCCAGGACCCGGTCCCGCAACTCGGCACCTTGGCGGTGGTTCAGCGTTTTCTCCCTGTCGCGAAACACCAGCCGGAAGGTCCATCCCTTGGTTCCGGGCGGCAGCTGGCTACCACGGTACTGGTCCACCAGCCTGATCTCCTCCAATTCACTGACCCCGGCCGAGCGGACAGAGGCCAGCGCCGGTCCCAGCTCGGCGCCGTCGGGGACGGTCACCGCTAGATCCAGGGAAAGACTCGGGGTCTTGGCCAGGCGGACGCCTCGCCCGGGCCGACCGCCGTCGACCAGCCAGCCGTCGACTCGCAGCTCAGCCGCCACCGTGGTACCCCGTAACTCCAGCTCCGGAACATCTACGACCTCGACCTCACCGAGGACGCCCCGGTACTCCCCATCGGCCCACACCTCGGTACAGCGCTGGGAATGGAATCCCGGGTGGGGAGCGGGGCGGAATTCCAGGTCCTGGAGACTGACCCTCTCTCCGAGGGCCCGCACCACCTGGAGCAGCAGGTTGAGGGACTCATCCGGCGCACCCGACTCTGGTCCCGAGAAGTTCTCGACCAGCGCTAGAGTCTCGGGCTCCTGCGGCCGCCCTTCGGCATCGGGGCTGGGCCAGAAGACTCGGCCCCACTCGTAGAGCCGGATCCTCTCCCTACCTCGGGACTGGTTAAGCTGGCAGGCCCGGAGGAGCCCCGGCACGCAGCTGACCCTGAGATCCCCGAGTTGTGATGAGAGCGGGTTGGCGAGGCCGATCGGCGAGATCCCCTCCCCCAGGCCAGGCAGGACCCCAAGCCGCAGTCTCCCCACCAGGCTGGAAGTGATCGCCTCGGTGAAACCGGCACCGAGGCAGATCTGCCCGGCCAGCCGCTCGGCGTGGGCCAACCCGGGATTGCCGCTGGGAGGAGTCCGCAGGGGAGGCAGGGTCGACGGCAGCAGGTCATACCCCAGGATCCTTCCGACCTCCTCGGTGACGTCCACCGGGATGCCCACGTCGGTCCTGGTCGCTGGCGACTGGACGGCCAGCTGGTCACCGGACACTTCAACCTCGAATTCCAGACGGCGGAGGGCCTCGGCCGCCACCTTCGAATCGACCTCCACGCCGAGTAGGGACGAGATGCCTCTCGATGAAACTTTGATCGGCCCTGTCGGCTCAGGAAGCCCTCCATCCACCATCGCCCCCGGCCGCACCTGACCACCGGTCACCTTCCCCGTCAGGTGAACGAAGCGTTGGGCGCCGGAGGGAACCAGCGCAGGCGCCAGGCCCCGCTCGAAGCGCGAGGATGCCTCGGTCCTGATCCCCAGCCGGCGGCTGGTGCGGCGGATCGAGACCCAGTTGAAGCTGGCCACCTCGAGGACGATTCGGGTGGTGCTGGGTTGGACGGCAGTGGCACTCCCGCCGATGATCCCGGCGAGGGCTACCGGCTGATCTGCGGCCGTGATCACCAGAGCTCCGCTGTCGAGGGGGCGCGTCTCGCCATCCAGGCAAGCGAGCTTCTCCCCAGGCCGACCGTGGCGCACCCCAATCGCGATCGGGCCAGGGGTCCCAGGCAAGCGGTCGAGGTCGAAGGTGTGCACCGGCTGGCCCAGCTCCAGCATCACGTAGTTGGCGAGGTCCACCACCGCCGAGATGGACCGACCTCCGACCGCCATCAAGCGGCGCTGCAGCCAGAGCGGTGCCGGCCTGGATCCGAGCTGATCGATGCATTCCGCCAGGTAGATGGGACAGTCTTCGACGGCCTCGATCCGTACCAAAACCGATTCCTGGGCCGGGGGCCCGGAGCGCTGGAGCGGATCTGTTGCCGGCTGGCGCAGCGGGCGCTGAAAGAGGGCGGAGAGCTCCCGCGCCACCCCCCAATGGGAGAGGCAGTCGGCCCGGTTGCTGAGAATCTCCAGTTCGAAGACGGTGTCAGGGGGGAAGAGCCGGCCCAGGGGCGTCCCCGGCTCGGCCTCCCCCGCCGGCAGGAGCAAGACCCCCTCATGATCGTGGCCCAAGCCGAGCTCGTCGGGGGCGCAGATCATCCCGTTACTGAGCGCCCCCCGGATCCGGCGCTGTCCGAGCTTGAGTCCACCCGGAAGCTCGGTTCCAGGCCGGGCCCAGGCAACGATCGCACCCAGGGTGAGGTTGGGGGCGCCGCAGACAACCTCGACCGGTTCCTCACCCGGCACCCGCACCCTGGTCATCCAGAGGTGGTCGCTGCCCTGGAGCCGATCCAGCTCGACAACCTCGGCGACGACCACCTGGTCCAGTCCGGGGGCGAACTCGATCACCCGCTCAACTTCGGTCCCGCTCAGGGTCAGCCGATCGGCGATCTGGCTCGAGGTGAGCCCCTCTAGATCAACGAAGTCCTGCAGCCATTCCTGGCTCACCCGCATCTAGAAGTTCTCCAGTAGGCGCAGGTCGTTCTCGTAGAGGTCGCGAATGTCCTCGAGGCCGTACTTGAGCGCGGCGATCCGGTCCGGACCCATGCCAAAGGCAAACCCGCTGTAGCGCTCGGGATCCACGCCGGCGTTGCGGAGCACGTTGGGATGCACCATGCCCGATCCGAGAATCTCGATCCAGCCCTTGCCCAGACAGCTGCGGCAGCCAGTTCCCTCGCAGAACCAGCAGGAGACGTCCGCCTCCAAGCTGGGCTCGGTGAAGGAGAAGAAGCTAGATCGCAGCCGCACCCTCCGGCTTTTGCCGAAAATTGCCTGGGCGAAGTAGGTGAGGGTCCCCTTGAGGTCAGCTAGGGTCACCCCCTGGTCAACGCAGAGGCCCTCAAGCTGGTGGAACATGGGATTGTGGGTGGGGTCAGGGTTGTCCCGTCGGTAGACCCGCCCCGGGGCCAGGATGCGGTACGGGGGGGGACCCCCGAGCATGGTCCGAAGCTGCACCGGCGAGGTGTGGGTGCGCAGCAGCCAACCGCCGGGGCCCTCCAGGTAGAAGGTGTCGTGGGTGTCGCGGGCTGGATGGTCGGGAGGCAGGTTGAGCAGCTCGAAGTTGAACTGGTCGTCCTCCACCTCTGGTCCCCGCACCGACTGGTACCCCAGGGCAGCCCCAATGTCCTCGATCTCCCGCACCAGCCGTCCCACCGGGTGCTGGTGGCCCCTTGGCAAGGGCCGACTCGGGTAGCTCAGGTCCAGCCACTGACTCTCGGTCGCCGCCTCCCGCCGGGCCCGCTGGAGCTCTGCTAGGCGGCGCTCCAGGGCCGCCTCGGTTCCCTGCTTGGTGGTGTTAAAGGCGCGTCCCAGCGACGCCCTCTGCTCTGGGCGGGCCTGGGCCAGGGCCTGGGCGCCGGCGGCGATCAGGCCGCCGTGGCGAGCCAGGTACTTGAGGCGAACCTGCTCCAGCTGGTCCTGGTCGACCGCCCCGGCGATTTCCTCCAGGGCCTGCTCGCCGAGTGCCTGGAGGTCGCCCTCAGTCACTGGTCGGGCGCGGTCTCCCGCACTACCTCAACCAGCCGAGCAAACGCCGCCGGGTCGTGAATCGCCAGCTCCGAGATCTGCTTGCGCGAGAGCTCCACCCCGGAACGGCTTAGCCCGGCGATGAAGCGGCTGTAGGGGATCCCCGCCTGACGCGAGGCGGCGTTGATGCGGGCGATCCAGAGCCGCCGGAAGTTGCCCTTGCGCTTGCGCCGATCCCGGTACTGGTAGGCCAGCGAATGCATGACCGCCTCGTTGGCGGGCCGGAAGAGGCGGTTGTGGGTGCCGGTGAACCCCGAGGCGAGCTCCAGTACCTTCTTGTGCCGTTTGCGCGCGGTTACCCCGCGCTTGACCCGAGCCACGGTTCAGCCCTTCAGATAAGGCGCGTTGCGCCTGATCGACTTGGCATCGCCCGAGGTCACCTGACTCATCTGGGCATAGCCCCGCTTGCGCTTGGCCGACTTGTGCTCCAAAAGGTGTGACTGGAAGGCGCCGCGGCGCAGCAGCTTACCCGTCCCCGATAGGCGGAACCGCTTCTGGGTTCCCTTGTGGGTGCGGATCTTCGGCATGGTTGCTGGCGCCTCCTCTGGGTAGCTTCTTCGAGACCGGATTGAGGATCATGATCATATTGCGCCCCTCGACCAGGGGCGAGCGCTCGATCTGGGCCACGTCCTTGACTTCCTCAGCGAGCCGGTCGAGCAGCGCCCGGCCAATCTCCTGATGAACCAACTCCCGGCCCCGGAACATGATAGTGAGCTTGACCTTGTCGCCCTCCTCCAGGAAGTGGCGCACGTAGCCGTACTTGGTCTGAAAGTCATGCTCGCTGATCTTGGGTCGGAGCTTCATCTCCTTGAGCCGGATCGCGTTGTGTTCGCGCCGGGCGTCCTTCTCCCTCTTCAGGGCCTCGAACTTGAAGCGGCCGTAATCCATCAGCCGGCAGACCGGAGGCTGGGCCTGGGGAGCCACCTCGACCAAGTCGAGACCTCGCTCTTGGGCGAGTTGCTGGGCGTCCGGCAAGGAGACGATGCCCAGAGCCTCCTCGTTGGTGTCGTCGAAGAGTCGAACCGAAGGTACCCGGATCTGGTCGTTAATACGCAGTTCGCGAAACGCTATGGACGAATCCTCCTCAATTCGGGAATCGAATCCCGGATGCTATCACTCGAGCTGGCCGAGCCAGCCGAAGTCCGACGGTTCAGGAGCCGACCTCTGCCCGCAGCAGCTCGATCAGCTCTTCCACCGAGATCGGGCGCTCCTCCCCGCCGCGGTTGCTGCGGAGATTGACGTTGTTGGCCTCGACCTCTTTTCTACCCACGATCGCGGCGTAGGGAACCTTGGCCAGCTGGGAGTCCCGGATCTTGGCGCCCATCCGGTCACCGGGGCGATCAGGGACCTCGGTCCGAAATCCCGCCTGCTCCAGCCTAGACGCCACTTGGTGAGCATAGTCCAGCTGGTCGTCGCTGACGGTGATGATCTGCACCTGCACCGGTGACAGCCAGGTCGGCAGAGCTCCCGCGTAGTGCTCCAGGAGCACGCCGAAGAAGCGCTCCAAAGAGCCCAGCAGCGTGCGGTGGACCATCACTGGCTGGTGGGCCTGGCCGTCGGCCCCGATGTACTCCAGCCCGAAACGCTGGGGTTCATTGAAGTCGAATTGGATGGTGGCGCACTGCCAGCGGCGGCCGATCGCGTCCCGGATGTGGACGTCCACCTTGGGTCCGTAGAAGGCGCCCTCCCCGGCGTTGACCTTGTACTCCTGGCCCTCTGACTCAAGGACCCTGGCCAGCGAGGCCTCGGCTTGCTCCCAGAGCTGGTCCGCGCCCACCGCCTTAGCCGGCTTGGTGCTGAGGTCCACCTCGACCTCCTCAAATCCGAAGCGGCGATACATCTCGCGCACCAGTCGGAGCACTCCCAGCACCTCCTCATCGACCTGCTCCGGACGACAGAAGATGTGAGCGTCGTCCTGGGTGATCCCCCGCACCCGCAGGAGACCGTGCAAGGTACCGCTCCGCTGGTAGCGGTAGACCGAGGCCACCTCGGCCAGCCGCAGCGGCAGCTCCCGGTAGCTGCGGGCCCGGGACTTGTAGATCAATATGTGGAAGGGGCAGCTCATCGGCTTGACTCGGTAGCGGTCCCCCTCCGCCTCCATCGCCCCGAACATCTCGTCGGCAAAGTAACCGAGGTGGCCGCTGGTTTCCCAGAGCTGCTCCCGGGCCAGATGCGGGGTGTAGACCAACTGGTAGCCGGAGCGTCGATGGGCGGCCCGCCAGTAGTCCTCGATCACGGTCCTTACCGTGGCCCCGTGGGGATGCCAGAGGATGAGCCCAGGGCCCAGCTCCTCGGAGATCGAGAACAGCTCCAGCTCCCGGCCCAGCTTGCGGTGGTCGCGAAGAGCCGCCTGCTCCAGCCGGTCCAGATACAGGTCCAGCTCGGCCTGGGAGTTCCAGGCGGTGCCGTAGACCCGCTGCAGCATCGGCTGGGTCTCGTCGCCGTGCCAATAGGCACCGGCCGGATGGGTCAACTTGAAGGCCGGGATCTGGGAGGCGTCGTGGACGTGGGGACCACGGCAGAGATCGAAGAAGTCCCCGGTCCGGTAGCAGCTGATCACCTCGTCTTGGGGAATCCGTTCGATCAGCTCGACCTTGAACCGTTGCTCCAGCCGGCTGAACTCAGCCAGCGCCTCCGGGCGGGTCAACTCTTGGCGCTGGTACTCGGTTCGACGGCTGGCGATCTCGTGCATCCGGGCCTCGATCCGGGGCAGGTCCTCGTCGGTGAAGCGATGATCGCCGGGCAGTAGGAAGTCGTAGTAGAAGCCGTCCTCGATCGACGGCCCGATGCCGTACTCGGCCCCGGGCCAGAGTTCGCACACCGCCGCCGCCATCAGGTGGGCCGCGCTGTGGCGCAGGGTCTGGAGATCGATATCGCTCTCAGTCATCAGTGTGCGCTCGATTGTATGAGAGCGCGTGTCCACTTCCGAGACGGTGCCCAACCGAGGCTATAATCCGGTCACCCCGACCCCCGCGAGGGCGCATAGCTCAGGTGGTTAGAGCGCTACCCTGACACGGTAGAGGCCCCAGGTTCGACTCCTGGTGCGCCCACCATCCTGGTTCTCGCGGCGAGGAAGGTCCGCCGCCCACGGAATGGCCGACGGCAAGATCTGCTACCTGGAGATCTCAGCCTCCGACTTTGAGACCGAGGCCCCATTTGCCAAGACGTCCTTGGTTGGCGCCGGCGGCACCGCGGCGGCGGCCGCCTGGTCCCCTACTCCTGGGAGATCACGTCGCGGTTCGACAACCCGGGCGGCTATGGCATCGATCTATCGCAGGGACAGGTTGGGGTCGGGGCTCGCTGAGCCCAGCGACTCGCCCATCCGGCCGCCGGCTCCGAGGTCCGCCGACCTCTGAAAGGAGCAGGTTGCTGACAGCTTGTCCACAGCTGGGGATGGGGATACTGGGCACAACTGAGGCGTCCTCGATTGACCCTCAAAAGTGCCAACTTTTATTGCAGTAATGACCATTGACAGGGACCCTTAATGAGTCTCTAATATCGCTCCGTGACGCGCTTCGCCAGCCCTCATCCCACGGCCCTCCGGGTCTGCGCTCGAGCCGGTTGCGTGGCCCTGGTCAAGAAGCAGACGGCGAAGTACTGCAGCGTCCAGTGCTCCAGCCTCGACCCGGACCGCAGGGCCCGGCTGCGCGAGCGCGCCCGTTCCGGAAGGGTCCTACCTCTGGCCCGCCAGCTTCGGCTCGACTTCGAGAGCGAGGAGATGGGTCTGGCGCTGCTTGATACCGGGCGCGAGGAGATCCCCCGGGGACTTTCGCGCTGGGCTGTCTGACCGACTGACGGCCGGCCACGCTGCCGCTAGCGGCGGGCCGAGCCGGCGGCGATCGAGGCGGCCGCGCTGCGGATGTCGGCCTCGGTGACGGTCACCAAGAGACTCAGTTCGCAGCGGTGGCAGACGATATGAAATGTGGTCGGCTCGGGGATGGCTCGGGCCACCTCCTGCCTAAGACCGCAGCTTTCGCAAGTGACGACGGCTCGCATGAAGTCATTTAGCCC
>JBARIA010000041.1:0-6210 GCA_049799515.1 Candidatus Dormiibacterota bacterium
GGCGCCCAGGGCGGCGGAGCGCCCCCACCCAGTGAAGGCGGGGGCGAGGCGACCGAGTGACCCTCCCGGAGCGGCCCAAGCTGTTTGTGGTCGGAGCCGGCCTGATGGGCTCGGGAATCGCCCAGACTTCGGCTCAGAGCGGCCTCGAGGTTCAGCTCTTCGACTCCCGCCCCCAGGCGGCAGCTAGCGCCCGGGGCCAGATCGAAGAGCGGCTGCGTCGGGCCGAAGAAGCAGGCCGGTTAGAGGCCGGGGACGCTGGCCGGGCGTTGGATCGACTGGTCCTGGCTGATGATCTGGGGGCAGCAGCCTCGGCTGACGTGATCGTCGAGGCGATCACCGAAGCACTGGCGGCCAAGCTGAGCCTGTGGAGAGATCTGGACCGGATCTGCCAGCAGCCGGCCCTGTTCACCAGCAACACCTCCTCCATCCCGATCACCAGGCTAGCGGCGGCCACCTCTCGCGCCGAACAGTTCATGGGCATGCACTTCTACAGCCCGGTCCCGGTGATGAAGCTGGTGGAGCTGATCCGCGGGGTGCTCACCTCGGATGAGACGTTTGCCAGCATTGAGGGGCTTTCGCGACAACTGGGTAAGACTCCGGTGAGTTCGGCCGACACCCCGGGCTTCATAGGGAATCGGATTCTCATCCCGTTCATCAATGAGGCGGTCAGCGCGCTCCAAGAGGGAGTTGGCACCGCAGCTGACATCGATGAGGTGGCCAGGCTCGGGTTCCGTCATCCGATGGGGCCGCTGGAACTGGCCGACTTCATCGGACTCGACGTGATCCTGGGCATCTGCCAGGTGATGTACGAGGGTCTCCATGACCCGCGCTACGCGGCCAACCCCTTGCTGGAGCGCTTGGTGGAGGCGGGCCAGCTCGGTCGCAAGACTGGTCGAGGATTCCACTCGTACGACAACTCGCCCGGCCCGGGCTGACCGGCGCCCGGTCGATCTGCGCCGCTCAGGGACGTCCGGTAGCTGGGTGGATCTGAGGCCGCCCCGGAAGCATCAGCGCCTCCCGCGCCGAGTTGACCCCCCTCCCCGATGGCCCGGCATCACATCAGCAATCTCATCACCGGCCGAGTGGGGTGCGTGCGGGCCACCTCGGTGAATCCCGCGGCCGAGAACATCGCCACGGTCCCGGTGAAGACGGCAGACCCGCCCACCCGAGCTGCGCTCAGCGCGGCGACATCAACCGGATGACCCTCGACAGCCGTAGCTCCGTGCTCGCGGGCGAACTCAACAGCCGCCTTGAGTAGCGCGGACCCGACCCCGGATCGCCGGTGGCGGCTGTCGACGGCAAGGCAGGTAACCCACCAAACCCCGGGGTCCTCGCTGAGCACTCTTGCCAAAGCTCGGCTGCCACTCAGGCGGGGAAAGTCCGATCGGGGCCCGACTCTTGTCCATCCGACAGGCTGATCGTTGACATAGGCGAGCAGCCCCGGCGGGACTGCGGCGCGGGCGATCTCCCGCCGCAACGCGGCGCGGTTGTCCCGGGTGGCTGCCGACGCCGCGGCAGCACGGTCAGCCGAGCGAAGAAAGAGACGGCACCAGCACCACGACGGGTCTTCACCACGGCGACCGAACGCCGTGACGAGGTCGCCCCAGCGGTCCGGGGTCGCCGCTCGTACCTGGACAGACACCGCCCGATTCTATGGACCGAACTCGGCTGCCCGGCTAGCGGGACATGAACTCCGCCAGGTAGCGCACCGAGATCGGGTAGCGATACTCGATCCCCATGTGGCCGCCATCGAAGAGCTCGACCCGAAGGTTGGCAACGCCGTGTTCCCGCATGGTGGTCGCCACCGCTCCTGCGCACACCTCGAGATGCCACTCGTCGGCTCGGCCGCCCTCCAGGTAGACGGCCCGCAGGGATCGGGCAGCATCGGAGTGAGTGGCGATCAGCCGGACCGGGTCCAGGTCGAGCCAGCGCTGCCAGACCTCCTGACGGATGATCCCGGTGACCGGGTCGAACGGAAGCTCTGGCGTTCCGTCGTCGGCCGCCGAGTAACACGCCGCCATGCACCAGAGCTCAACCAGAACCCGGTCCTGGGACCTGGAGACCGGGGGACGGGTGCGGTAATTGGTCCAGAAGTTGGCGTATGACCCCTGGTAGTGGTCGCGGAGCTGCCGCACCGCCTCCGGAAACTCGGGCAGATAGCAGAACTCGAATAGGGAGTCGCCAGCGTGGCTGGCCAGCGCACCGAAGAGGTCGGGACGGAGCAGTGCGCTGACCAGCGCCCCGTACCCCCCACTCGACTTGCCGGCCACTGCCCGGTGGTCCCGGTCGGCCAGGGTGCGGAAGGTGGCGTCCACCGCCGGAACCACCTCCTGGCAGAGGTAGCTGTGGTACCGACCAGTCCCGGGCGAATCGAGGAACTGGCTGCCGCCCAGACTGGTCCAGCAGTCGACGAAGACCAGCAGGCAGGGGGGCGTCCCGGGTTCGCCGAAGAGCTCGTCGAAGAGCTCGATCGAGGTGCGCCGGAAACCGGTTCGGGACGTCCACATGTCCAGCTGCCCAGAAAACCCCTGGAGCAGGTAGACGACCGGGAGGCGAAGCTCGGCCTGCTCCTGGTAGGCGGGCGGTAGGTACACCCAAAGGGGACGGTCAGCGGGGTCGCCGAGGGGATTGTCCCGGAGCACACGGCTGTGCAGAACCATCTCCACCAGCTGCCCCCGCATCGGCCGGGCCCAGGGGCCGCCCGGTGGTGGACCAACGTCGAGGATGCCGCCTGGTTGGTCGGTGCTGATCATGAGTTGCTCCAGGATGTGGGGTGCCGGTGTCAGAGTCCGGGCCGGCTCCCAGGATTGGCACTCACGGTAGCGGCGGCTCCCCCGAGCCGGCGGCCCCGGCCTCGGTCTCGTCGCTCTCTCCCAGCAGGGGGACGAAGCGGCACTCGCCCAGATCCTGCCGATTCCAACCCTGCCCCTCCCTCCGTAGGCACCAGAGCCGCTCTCCCTGGGGGCCGATCACCGGCGCGATCAGCCTTCCTGAGACCGCGACCTGGTTCAGCAGCGGAAGGGGAATGGTTCGGGTGGCAGCGGAGATGACGACCGCGTCAAAGGGCCCCCAGCCTGGTGCTCCCCGGCGCCCGTCACCGACGACCACCAGGACGCCCGAGACGCCGGCTCGGTTGAGGCTGCGCCGGGCACCGCTTGCCAGCTCAGGAAGGAGTTCGACGGCTACAACCCGCCCAGCGCCGGCAGCCCGGAGGATCGCCGCCAGGTAACCGCTGCCGGCGCCAATCTCGAGCACCGAGGCCCCCGACCGCAGCTCCAACGCCTGCACCACCACGGCGACGATCCACGGTTGCGAGCAGGTCTGCCCAAGGCCGATCGCCAGAGCTCGATCCTCGTAGGCTCGGCCCCTTTGATCGGGGGGGAGAAAGGTTTCCCGGGAGACACGGCCCAGCGCCCCGAGGGCAGCCTCGCCGATCCCCTTCTCCCGCAGGGACGCCACCAGCTCCTGCCGGCCCGGGATCAGCTCTCGTTGAGGATCTGAATGCAGTGGTCGACGTCCTGGGAGTAGAGGGTGGCGGGCACCGGCGCCGGGATGGCTCCTTTGGCAACTGGCAGATAGAACCCGTGAACCTTCGGCGTCACAAAGTCCGAGTCGACGAAGGCGACCTTCGCCGAGATATTGACCGGTGGGAAGACTGCCACCATCCACACCTTGGCTCCCGGGTTCACGTCCGCGGAGCAGACATCCAGGCGGTTGCTGGAGATGACCACGATCGGACGGATCGGCTGGTAATAGGTCTTCTGGATCGCGCTGTGGACACCTTTGGGATCCAGCTTTGCGGTCACCCGGGATTCCAGCACGGTCTGGGTCAGGTCGACCGCTGTGGTGGAGGCGCCCGGATTAGTGGCCATGACCACAACCTCTAGGAGGGGCCCCAGTCCGGTCAGGGACTTGGCGTCGGTGGCCTCCGACCCCGAGAGCAGGGGAAGGACGTCGCTGAGCTGGACCTGGCGCAGGTAGTAGAAGTGGAGGTAAGTGGGATCGGTGTAGAAGCCACCGTCGGGGCTACTGGTCACCAGGGCGCTGTCCAGGGCATGGGCGTGATGGTTGATGGGCAGACCGCTCCCCAGCGCCGCGACCGCCTGGGCGGCGCTGGGATTGGAACCGCAGCCGGCCAGGAGCAGCAGCCCAGCCAGCGCCAGGCTGAGAACCGCCCGCCGCCGGCGGGGATGGCTCAGCTGAGAGCGAAGGGCGCTGGACAAGCCGCTGGCCTCACTCGGGTGGCGGCAGCGCCTGGCCGTCCGCCGTCAACAGGTCGCTCCGCAGAAATACCGAGCGCGTTCGGTAGCCGGCGGCCTCCAGCCGTTCGCGGCCGCCCTCCTGGCGGTCCAAGAGGGTGTAAAGCGCCACGATCCGGGCTCCCGCAGCGGCCACCTTTTCCGCCGCCTGCAGCAGTGAACCGCCCGAGGTCAGGGCGTCGTCCACCAGGGCCACGGCCTCCCCAGGTTCTGGGGAGGGCCCGGCACACCATCCACCGGCGCCGTGCTCCTTGACCTCCTTGCGGACGATGAAGGCAGAGATCCGCGGACCCTGATCGAGGGCGCTGCAGAGGGCCACCGCGGTCACCATGGGGTCGGCCCCGAGCGTCGGTCCCCCGATCTTGGTCACGCCGTCCTCGCGGGCGAACTTCAGCATTGCCCGGCCCACCAGCAACGAACCCTCGGGGTCGAGAGTCACCAGCCGCCCATCGAAGTAGTAGGGGCTGCGCCGACCACTGGCGAGCAGAAAGTCCCCTACCCGAAAGGCCCGGGTCAGCATCAGGCCGAGCAACTGGCGCCGCTCCCCGTCGTCCAGACTCACGCCGGCGGTGGCTGCGGGCGCCACCGCAAGACCGGCTGGCGGGCGGCTTTGACCTCGTCGACCCGGCCCACCGGCGCCTGATGAGGCGCGGTGCGCAGAATCTCCGGGTCGCGCCCGCCCTCCTCCATGATTGCCTGGACTACCGCCGCCAACTCGTCAAGTGATCGCTTTGACTCGGTCTCGGTCGGTTCGAACATCATCGCTTCGGGAACCGTCATCGGGAAGTACACGGTCGGCGGGTACACGCCGTAGTCGATCATCCGCTTGGCGATGTCCAGCGCCCGTAGCTCCGAGTACGGAGGTCTAGCGCGCTTGGGCGTCGCCACAAACTCGTGGAACGAGTCCGCTTGGATGGCGACCGGGAGCCACGGCTCCAGCTGATGACGCAGGTAGCGAGCCCCGAGTACGGCGTCGCGGGCGACCTGAGCGATCCCGTCGCCATAGGCGCGAATGTAGGCGTATGCACGGACTAACATGCCAAAGTTGCCGTAGAAAGAGCGCACCTTGCCGATGCTGTGAGGCCGCTGGTAGTCCCAACCAAACCCCCGCTCGGTGCGCGCGATTCGTGGCACCGGAAGGAAATCCTGCAAGGCCGCGGAGACGCCTACAGGACCAGCTCCCGGACCGCCGCCGCCGTGCGGAGTGGAGAAGGTCTTGTGCAGGTTTAGGTGCACCACGTCGAAGCCCATGTCACCTGGTCGGGCCACGCCGACCAATGCGTTGAGGTTGGCGCCGTCGTAATAGAGCAGCGCACCGGCGTCGTGCGCGAGCCGCGCCATCTCTTCAATGTTCCGCTCGAAAATCCCCAGCGTGTTTGGATTTGTGAGCATCACCGCCGCTACCCGCGGACTCAACTTGGCAGCGAAGTCCTCCAAGTCGACCGTGCCGTCGGCAGCGCTCCGCACCGTCACCACGGTGAGTCCGCATTGGGCGGCGCTCGCAGGGTTTGTCCCGTGCGCAGTGTCGGGGATGATCACCTCCGTGCGCGCGTGATCCTCCTTGCGCAGGTGATATGCCTGAATCATCCGCAGTCCGGTCCACTCTCCATGAGCCCCGGCGGCGGGCTGGAGTGACACCGACTGCATGCCGGTGATGTGGCAGAGCATCTGTTCCAGCTCCCACATCAGCTCCAGGGCGCCCTGGATAGACTCCACCGGCTGGAGTGGATGAATGTCAGCGAATCCGTCCAGGGCAGCCGCCTGTTCGTTGACCGCGGGGTTGTACTTCATGGTGCACGACCCCAGCGGATAGGCGCCCTGTTGGAGGTTGTGGTTGCGCCGTCCGAGCCGACCGAAGTGCCGTGCCAAGTCAGGCTCGTTGACAGCTGGGATCTGGGCCCGGCGCCGGCGCCGCCAGCTGCTCGGCAGCGCCTCCGCCAGGCCCGGCGCG
>JBARIA010000042.1:0-22121 GCA_049799515.1 Candidatus Dormiibacterota bacterium
GCCACGGCCCTGTCGCCCAGGGGCAGCGTCCGCGCTCGCCGTCACTGCCGGGCTGCTCTTGGGGGTCCGCCACCGGAGAAGCGTATCGCTGGCCGACAGGGAATCCTCACCACGGTCAGAGGGCACCCAGAGAGTGAGTTCTCCCGAGAGAAGGACCACCCCAAGTCGGACGAATCAGTCGGTTGGCTTGGTCTCGGTGGCCGGAGCGGAGGTGACCGCCGACTCGACCTCGGGAGTCTTGGGCTCGGCGCTGGTCGGAGCCGGATTCACTGCGTTGGTAACCGACCTGACTTCGTCCATGGTCGACGCCGAGGCCTTCCTGAACTCCTGGAGGGCCTTGCCGACGCTGCTACCCAACTCAGGCAGCCGCTTGGGCCCGAATACGACGAGAGCCAGAAGGATCACCAGCAGCAGAAAGACGAGATGGGTCGGAGAAAGCATGGCCGGACCTCCCTGGGTAGACCTGGCGCGAGTATAGCACCGCCTTAACGTGGACCTGAACCAGGGAATCCGGGCCCGTAGCCACCCTGGAAGCTGGAAATCGCACCAGCCCGACAGGGACGCTCTTGACAGGTCCCCCCCCACTCCCGATACTAACCCTGCAATGTGACGTTCGCATCGCGTACGGACGTTCAGCGGCTACTTTAGGCTCGGGAGGGCGGTCATGGCGACCACATTTGAACGGCAGGTATCGCGTCGCACCGTCCTGAAGGGGCTGGCCGGGGGTGCCGCCGCCCTGGCTACCGGCGAGATCCTCGCCGCCTGCGGGCCCGCCCTCAAGGGTGCGGGCAGCTCCAGCACCAAGGACATCGTGATCGGGTACGTCAGTCCCCAGACGGGCAGCCTGTCCGGGTTCGCCGTTCCCGACGACTTCGTCCTAAAGCAGATCAACGCCACCTCCTCGTATAAGAAGGGAGTGACCAAGAGCGGCAAGACCTACCACTTCAATATCATCGAGGTGGACAGCCAGTCGGACGCCACTCGGGCCACCCAGGTCACCAAGAACCTGATCCTCCAGAGCCATGTCGACATGGTCGTCACCAGCTCGGCGCCGGAGACGGTTAACCCGGTCGCCGCCGTCTGCGAGTCGGAGGGCGTGCCCTGTGTCTCGACGGTCTGCCCCTGGGAGTCCTGGTACTACTCAGGTCTAGGGGCCACCCCTCCGGGCACCACTCAGGCGTTCAAATACAATACCCTGTTTTTCTTCGGCATCCCAGAATTCGGCAAGTGCTTCATACCTATGTGGAACCGCATCCAGCAGAAATACAGCACTGACAAGGTCGTCGCCTTGATGTTCCCCAACGACGCCGACGGCAATGCCTTCCGGATGGGTTTCCCGCCAATCATCGAGGCGGCCGGCTACACCTACATCGACGGCGGCGCCTACCCGGACGGCCAGACCGACTACACCACCATGATCTCCCAGTTCAAGGGCGGCAACGCCGACTTCTATCTCAACTGCCCCCTGCCCCCTGACTTCAACACCATGTGGAAGCAGGCCAGTGAGCAGGGCTTCGACCCCAAGCTGGCGACGGTCGCCAAGGTGCTTCTCTTCCCGGCCGACACGGTGGCGCTGGGGGCACTGGTCGAGAACATCGCCACCGATTGTTGGTGGAGCCCCTACCACCCCTACACCTCCTCGCTTACCGGCGAGACCTCCAAGGCTCTCGCCGCGGCGTACGAGGCGGCCTCGGGGGACCAGTGGACCCAGTCCATCGGATCCACCTACTCGCTCTTCGAGATTGCCTACCAGGCGTTTTCCAGGGCCAGCGACCCCCACGACGCCGACGAAGTCGCGGCCCAGCTTCAGTCCTTGAACATGCAGAGCATCTGCGGGCCTCTGGACTTCACCGATGGGCCTGCCCCGGGAGTCGCCATCATCGAGCCGGTGGGCGTGCAGTGGAAAAAGGGGACCAAGTACCCCTTCAGCATGTACGTGGTCGATAACACCCTCAACTCTTCCGTACCGATCAACGGGACCCTCGAACCAAGCGCCGTCTGATGGCGCCGGCGCCGGTACTGGAGCTGGTCGGAGTCGTCAAGCGCTTCAACCGGGTCACCGTGGCCGACGGGATCGCGTTCAGCATCTCCGAGGGCGAGGCGGTGGGTGTGGTCGGCCCCAACGGCGCGGGGAAGACCAGCCTCTTCGGGGTTATCAGTGGCGACCTCCGCGCCGACGCCGGCGAGGTCTTCCTGGACGGCGCCCCGCTCAAGCGGCTTGACGCCGCCGGCCGCTGTCGGCTGGGGATTGGCCGGACCTATCAGGTGCCAAGGGCCTTCGAACGCATGTCGGTCTTCGAGAATGTGCTGGTTGCGGCCCACCAGGGAGCGGGGCTGCGTGGTCGTTCGGCCACCGACTTCGCCGCCGACGTCCTGGCGGAAACCGGGCTTGAGGAGAGCGCCAACCGCCCCGCCGGGGCGCTGGGGCTGCTCCAGCGCAAGCGGCTGGAGCTGGCTAAGGCCATGGCCACCAAACCCCGAATCCTCCTCTTGGACGAGGTGGCCGGCGGACTAACCGACCCGGAGGTTGACCAGTTGGTAGGCATCGTTCAGCGGGCCCGCGCCAACGGGATATCGGTGATTTGGATCGAGCACGTCTTGCGGGCCATCGTCAACACCGTGGACCGGCTGATCTGTCTCGCCGCGGGGCGGATCGTTGGCGATGGCACCCCCACCGAGGTGCTCTCGATGCCAGAGGTCAAAGAACTATTCCTAGGCGCAGCGCCCGGTGAGGAGTCGGTCGTCCAGGTGGCCACCGGGAGGCCGGCTGATGTCCGGGATGACCGTCCCGTCGGCGAGGCGGCCGGGTGACCGATTCCGCTGGTCAGCTGCTCTTGGAAGTGGACTCGCTCACCGTCAAGCACGGCCAGCTGACCGCGGTCTCGGAGGTCTCTCTGGAGGTGCCCCCGGGAAGCGTCTTTGCGGTTATCGGCGCCAACGGCGCGGGCAAGTCGACCCTGCTGGGAGCCATCGCCGGACTTCACCGGTCCAGCCAGGGAAGGATCATCCTGGACGGCGAGGACCTCACCCACCTCTCCTGCCCTGAGCGGGTCCAGCGGGGGATCTCTCTGGTGCCGGAAGGAAGGCGGCTCTTCCCATCTCTCACGGTTGAAGAGAACATCCTGACCGGAGCCTACCGGACCAGCCGGGGCTCCTGGAACCTGGCCCGGATTTACGAAATGTTCCCCTGGATGCCCGACCGCCGACGCCAGAGCGCCGCCCAGCTCTCGGGAGGGGAGCAGCATGCCGTGGCCATCGCCAGGGCATTGATGGCCAATCCACGGCTCCTGCTCATCGACGAGCTCTCCCTGGGACTCGCCCCCATCGTGGTACGAGGGATCTACGCCTCCCTGCCAGCCCTGCTGGAGAGCGGCCTCACGGTCATGCTGGTCGAGCAGGACGTGGCCCAGGCCTGCTCGGTGGCGGCCCGGATCCAGTGCCTCTTGGAGGGCCGGACCACGCTGGTTGGAGGTCCCACGGATTTCACCACCGCGGAGATCGAGGCGGCCTACTTCGGGATGTCGGCGAGGGCATCGGCGGGAGCTGCCTGATGATCCTGCTCAACGCCATCATCCAAGGCATCTTCCTGGGGGGACTGCTGGCGCTATTCGCCGCCGGACTCTCCTTGCTATTCGGAGTGATGGGGGTGCTCAACCTGGCCCACGGCGACATCGCGATAGTCGCCGGCTATCTAGCCGTCGCCCTGCTCCCTGCCCTCCACCTGCCCACCCTCGTGGTCTTTCTGATCGTGGTTGTGGTGCTGATGGTCTGCGGCTATTTGGTCCAGCGGCTGATCTTCCAGCCAAGCCTCGAGTCAGGCCACCTCACCCCCTTGCTGGTGACCCTGGGCATGTCGGTGGTGATTGAGAACCTGCTGCTGGAGATCTTCACCGCCAACAGCCACTCCATCTCCATCGGCACCTTCACCGGCGGAGCGATGCGGGTCAACGGCCAGATCTCACTCAGCTACCTCTCCATCGCCATCCTGGCGGCAGCGGTGATATCCCTGGTGGCGATCCAGCTGGGGCTCTCGCGGACCAAGGTGGGCCGGATCATCCGGGCGGTGGCCGACGACCGGGATGCCGCCCAGCTGGTCGGGGTCAACTACCGCCACATTTTCGGACTGGCGGCCGCGGCCGCCTTCGGGACAGTGGCTTTGGCCGGGCTCTCCTTGACCATGTACACGTCGATCTCTCCCACCGCCGGACCCACCTACCTGATCTACGGATTCGAGGCGGTCGTGATCGGAGGGCTGGGCTCACTCTGGGGCACCCTGGCCGGTGGGGTGGTCCTGGGCATCGCAGTCACGGTCGGGCTGCTGGTCAACTCCGACTTCGGCGCCCTGGCTCCCCACCTGGTCTTCCTGGCGGTGCTGGCGGTCCGCCCCCAGGGCTTCTTCCCGCGGCGGGTCACCACCTGATGGCCCAGGCTCGGGTCACTCGCTCCCAGCACTCCGGCTTCTTCGCCGGGGGACTGGGAATCGTCCTGGTCGCAGTCCTGGTCGCATTCCCCTTCCTGGTGGTCCAGGGGGTCACCAACTTCCTGATCAACCTCTTCATCCTCTTGGCGCTGGCCAGCATGTGGAACCTGCTGGCGGGATACGGCGGCTTGGTGTCGGTGGGCCAGCAAGCCTACATCGGGCTGGGCGCCTACACGGTCCTGTTCCTGGCCCAGCACGGGATCAACGCTTTCGTCGGGGTCCCGGCCGCCGTGCTGGTTGGGGCGGCCCTGGCGGTCCCCGCGTCCTGGTTTCTTTTTCGCCTTTCCGGGGGTTACTTCGCGATCGCCACTTGGGTCTTGGCGATAGTGGCGACGATCATCATCTCCGGGATCCCTTCTCTGGGCGCCGGCACCGGGGCGGCCGTGCCCGGACTGCTCACCTTCAACGCGATAGCGCTCGGGGCCTACACCTACTGGGCGTCCCTGGCGGTGGCGGTGGCAGCGGTGCTCACCACCTACTTACTGCTGCGAAGCCGTCTGGGTCTGGTCTTGACCGCGGTAAGGGACAACGAGGTCGCCGCCCGCAGCGTGGGCGGCAGGGTCACCCGCGCCAAGCTGATCGTCTATCTGGTCTCGTCGGCCGGCTGCGCCGCAGTGGGAGCGGTGATCGCGATCAGCCAGCTCGACGTCCAAGCGAGCAACGTCTTCGACATCCAATGGACCGCCTACATGATCTTCGCGGTCCTGATCGGGGGGATGGGCAGCATCGAAGGACCGCTCATCGGCGCCACCATCTTCATCGTCCTCCAGCAGACCCTGGCCCAGTTCAACGGCTGGTACCTGGTGCTGGTGGGAGGGGTGGCGATGGTGGTGGCGATCTGGGTGAGAGGTGGGATCTGGGGCTTCTGGGCCAGTCGCAGCAGCTTCCGGATCTTCTCGGTCGGCTACTTCGTGCACGACCAGCTGCCCGAAGATGGAAGAGTTCCACCCGACATCGGTCCAAGCCAGAAGCCAGACCGGCGAAAATGGCTGCGCCGGCTTCGACCTCGGCCCAGCTGACCGCTGGAACCGAGCTTGGCCAATCCCTTCATCCAGTTAGGAGCCAGAGCATGAGCAGCACCCGCGGCCTTCTCATCGGCGCCGACGAAGTTCAGGCAACCGACGGCTCGACCTTCTCCGACACCGATCCTTTCACTGGCGACCTGGTGGCCACCTTGGCCGCCTCCAAGCCGGTCGACGTAACCCGTGCCGTCACCACTGCCAGCGAGGCCTTCGCCAGCTGGTCGCAGAGCTCGCCCGCGGATCGCCGAAGGGTATTTCTCAAGGCGGCTGACCTGATGGACGCCCGGGCCCAAGAGCTGGCAGCGGCCATGACTGCCGAGACCGGTGGCACCTTCGGCTGGGGCATGTTCAACGCCGGGTTCGCATCCAGCATCCTGCGGGAGGCGGCGGCCGCGGTGACGGTTCCCCTGGGCCAGGTACTGGCCACCGACACCCCGGGAGCGCTCTCCCTGGCAATCCGCCAACCGAGCGGGGTGGTGGCGGCCTTCGCACCCTGGAACGCCCCTTTGATCCTGGGGATCCGCTCGGTCGCGATCGCCATCGCCATGGGCAACACCGTGGTGCTGAAGCCGAGCGAGCAGGCCCCCCTGACCTCGGGGCTGCTGCTGGCAGACATCTTCCGGGAAGCGGGACTGCCTTCCGGGGTCTGCAACGTGATTACCAATGACCCCTCCGACGCGGCCGCGATCGCCGAGACGCTGATCGCCGACCCAAGGGTCGCCCGGGTCAGCTTCACCGGCTCCACCCGGGTGGGCCGGATCATCGGCGAGCTGGCCGCACGCCACCTCAAGCCGGCGGTGTTGGAACTGGGGGGCAAGAATTCGCTGATCGTCCTCGACGACGCCAATTTGGAATACGCCTCCCAGGCGGTCGCCTTCGCCGTCTACATGAACTCGGGCCAGATCTGCATGTCGGCGGACCGGGTGATGGTGCAGCGAGGGGTCGCTCCGGACTTCATCGCCCAGCTGTCGAAGCGGGCGGCCAGCCTACCGGCCGGCGACCCCCGCGACCCGCATACGGTGGTAGGACCACTCATCAATCAGGAGGCCGCCCAGCGGGTATCGGCGATCGTGGGCGAGGCGGTATCGGGCGGTTCCCGGCTCGAGACCGGCGGCAGCGCCCCCCAAGGCGCGCTGCTGGCGCCGACCGTTCTGAGCGGCGTCAAGGACGAGATGCGGATCGCCCGCGAAGAGATCTTCGGCCCTGTCTGCACCGTGGGAGTCTTCGACAGCGAGGACGAGGCGGTTCAGGCCAGCAACAGCAGCCACTACGGGCTCACCGCCGGGATCCTCACCGAGGACATCAGGAGAGGCTACGCGATCGCCAGGCGGCTCCGCACCGGGATCGTCCACGTCAACGACCAGTCGGTCGACGACGAGGCCCAGGCACCGTTCGGAGGGGTCGGAGACTCCGGTTACGGCCGGTTTGGTGGCCAGTCGGGGGTCGAAGCCTTCACCACCACCCGCTGGATCACCCTCCAGATGGGGCACCGTCCCTTCCCGTTTTGATCTAGTGGGGAACATCGAGCCCGGCCGCCGGCGTCACTGAGGTGAGGCGTACCCAGGTCGGCATCGTCGGTGGGGGACCCGCCGGCCTCCTGCTGGGCGAGTTGCTGGCCGCCGCCGGGATTGACACCGTTCTGCTGGAGGGCCGGGATCGCGCCTACGCGGAGGCCCGGATCCGAGCCGGGGTGCTGGAGCAGGGCAGCGTCGATTTGCTGGATCAGCTCGGGGTAGCTGAGCGCCTGCACCAAGAGGGGCTGGTCCACCGAGGAATCTACCTGCAGTTCAACGGCGAGCGCCACCGGATCGACCTGGCCCAGCTGACCGGGGGCAAGACCATCACCGTCTACGGCCAGCAGGAGGTGGTCAAGGACCTCACCGCCGCCCGGCTGGCCTCGGGGCAAGATCTTCTCTTCGACGCGGAGGTACTGGGCGTTCACGGCGTCGGACCGGCCGAGTCCGGCCGGCCAACAATTAGCTATCGGCGAGAGGGACGTGAGGAGGTTCTGGAGTGCGAGCTGGTGGCCGGCTGTGACGGCTCCCACGGCCGCTGTCTGGCCTCCTTCCCGAGCGCCCTGGTCACCACCCATAAGCGGAAGTACCCGTTCGCCTGGCTCGGGGCGCTGGCCCAAGTGCCACCTTCAAGTGACGAGCTGATCTATTCGTTCCACGACCGGGGCTTCGCGCTCCACAGTCTTCGCTCCCCGGAGATTTCCCGGCTGTATCTTCAGGTGGACCCTCTCGAGGACATCGACAACTGGCCTGACCAAAGGATCTGGGATGAACTCCACACCCGGCTGGGGGCTCCGGGCTGGACCCTCCACGAGGGTGCCATCCTGGACAAGAGCGTCACCCCAATGCGAAGCTTCGTGGCCGAGCCGCTGCGCTACGGGAAGCTCTTCCTGGCTGGAGACGCCGGCCACATCGTTCCCCCCACAGGGGCCAAAGGGTTGAACCTAGCACTGGCTGACGTCCGGGTGTTGGCGGAGGCGTTCAAAGCCTACTTGCAGCTCGGAGACGGCACCGGCCTCGACCTCTATAGCCGGCGGTGCCTAGGCAGGGTTTGGAAGGCGCAGAGCTTTTCCATTGCTCTGACCAACCTGATGCACCTGAACCCTGACGACGACTCGTTCGGACGGCGGCTGCAGCGCGCTCGCCAGGAGTTCACGGTGCAGAGCCTAGCCGCCTCGACGGCGCTCGCCGAAAACTATGTTGGGCTGCCGTTTCCCTAGCCCGGTATCGCGGCCTGCAGCGCATCCTGCCGATGAACAGAGGCTACAACCCGGCCTCGGAGCAGCGATTGGCTCTGCATCAGCGCCAGAGCAGTCATACCCAAAGTTCTCCCCGAGCAGTAGAGTCGCCGTGCGCCACGATGCCGACGGTTCGATCCGTTATACCAGTTACCAACACTGTATGGGTAGCAAGTATGAACCACCCTGCTGTGGCGGTCTACCAAGTGAGGATCACCGCCACTCAAGACCTGACGGTTCTGAGCCGGACTGCTAAGAACATCAATATCGACAATCAGCCGAATGAAGTTTGCGGACCTGCAGCGTATAACTAAACTGGCTTTTTAGATTCCGCGACCGGAACGGTCACTCAGCTCATAGGCGGCCGCTGGGAGAGGCAGGTATTCCAAGCCGGTATTCTTGCCGCTATTCGCAGCTCCAGTTCTGCCCAGCAACTGCCTATAAAAGGTAGTGATGCTGAAGCAACCAGCGCCACATCTGATCCTACTTCGAATCGCGTTTTTAGTACCGCTAACCAAAGCTCCGATGGCGAGTACGTCGAAGCGAGCCTAGTTAGCAGTGATGGATTCGGCGGAACATTACCTGCCGAATTCGAAATCATCAACGTCGAAACCGAGCAAGTAACTACGGTGCCAAACGTCTGGGAACGAGGCTGGATCAATGACCAACAGCTACTCACTGAGAGTTCACCCGATAGTTCGACGGGTGCGGCCCCGTTGCCAGAACAGATCGGAGTTGCTAGTCTACACGGACAGATTCAGGCGGTCTAGGCCGTGCATGTCGTAGGCGTTCTCAACTAGGGACGTCTGCACCGCACAGCCTCGGTGGAGGTGGCGCCCGAGCGGTGGTGGGCGGGCAGTGGTCGGGGCGGCCGGGATCGAACCGGCGATTTCGACTTCCCAAAAGTCGCGGGATACCACTTCCCTACGCCCCGTAGCCACTAGATGGTAGCGGAGAGGAGCCCGGACGGAAGAAGATAGGCTAGATGCTGTAGGCACCGCTCGGGGCTTTGGCTGAGTTCCAGTTTGCCACTTAGTTCAGGCTCTTCAAACGATGCCGTTTCGCGCGTCGCCCGAGCACCCTTTTCCCGCTACTCCCATGTCCCGACAGCGGAGCCGGCAACGACAAATAGGGCCAGGTCATTGGGAATTCTGCCACGCGGTCGGGTCTGGCTGTCACCTCGGTGGTCAAAGAGATTACGAGGTTCTTCGTGCGCTCACTCGGTAGACTGTGAGTGGGCGGTTGAGAGCGAAGCGGTCGTGGCTTCGGTGAATTTCGCCACGCGCCAGAGGAGAGTGGTTCGGGACGGCTGGGCTAGAGAAGTTTGGCGAGTAGCAGGCGGACCGCCCGAGCACGGTGGCTGATCTCGTCCTTGTGCGCCTGGCTCATTTCTGCCATCGTGCGCTGCTCCCCGCTGGGCATGAAGATTGGATCGTATCCAAAGCCTCGACGTCCGCGCGGCGCGGTCACCAAGTGCCCATCGAGACGAGACTCTGTGGTGATCAGTGAGGGCTCGGACCCAGGCCCTGGAACGGCCAGTGCCAGCGCGCAGACAAAGCTGGCGCGGCGGCTCTCGTCAGGCAGATTCGCGATCCGCTCCGTCAGTCCCTGGAGCAACTGAGCGGGCGTAGCCTCCTCCCCCATCCACCTTGCCGTGTGGATTCCGGGCCAGCCGTCGAGGGCCTGAACCTCGATTCCGCTGTCATCCGCGAGCGAGGGCAGCCCGGTCCCGACGCATACCGCCAGAGCCTTGATGACCGCGTTCTCCAGATATGAACTGCCGTCTTCCACCCACGCGATTCTGTGGCCACCTGGTGCCTGGTCCAGCTCCAGAAGTCGCCACGGCACAGTGCGAAGCAGGCGGCGAAGCTCGGCAACCTTCCCGGAGTTGCGGCTGGCCACCACCACGTGGAGCGGTTGATCGGCTATCCGACCGGTCGCTTCCTCCTCACTTGAGTCTGTCAGTGGGATGGAGCCAGGGCGAGTGATTGGGCGGTGAAGATCTCAGCGATCCCGCCACGGGCCAGCCTGATCAGGGATGCCAGCTCGGTTTCGCTGAACGGCTCGCGCTCGGCTGTTCCCTGGACCTCAATGATGCCGCCGTCGGCGCTCATCACCACATTGATGTCAGTGCTCACCTGGGAGTCCTCAAGGTAGTCGAGATCGAGCAGCGGGGAGTCGTCGAGGAGGCCCACGCTTACAGCGGCCACCTGGCGGACCAAGGGAGGGGACGACACCATCGACGCGTCCTGCAGTCTCCGGCAGGCGAGGGCCAGGGCCACGTAGCCGCCACTGATGGCGGCCGTCCTGGTTCCCCCATCCGCGTGGATCACATCACAGTCCACGATCACCGTCCGCTCGCCGAGCCGGGCCAGATCGACGGCGGCCCGCAGGCTACGGGCGATCAGGCGCTGGATCTCCTGCGAGCGACCCTCGATCCGACCGCCCCGCTCCCTCGGGCTGCGCTCGTGGGTCGAGCGGGGCAGCATCGCGTACTCCGCCGTTACCCAGCCGCTTCGGGACCCGCGCCGGTGCGCTGGGACTCGATCCTCGACCGTCGCCGAGCAGAGCACGGTGGTTGCGCCCATGGTGATCAGGGCGGCCCCCTCAGCCCAGCTCCTTACCGACGTGTCGATCACGATCGGCCTCAGTTGGTCTAGCTCCCGCCCGTCTCGGCGTGCCATCAACGCTTCAGGGCGTGGGCGATAACCAGGATGCTGGCCTCGTAGAGGACCAGTAGCGCCACAGAAAGGAAGGTGGGCGTGAAGGGGTCTGCCCCGGGAGTGACGATCAAGGCCACGCCCACGATGATGAAGTAGGCGGCTTTGCGCCATCGCCGCAGCTTGGCACTGCTCAGAATCCCCACCGCCGCGAGCGTGCAGAGCACAACCGGCATCTCGAAGGTCACCCCGAAGATCAAGACAACCAGGGCCAGGAAGGTCAGGTAGGAGTTGAGGTCGGGCAGGTAGACCGCGTTGCTGCCCAGGAAGGTGGCCAGGAACGTGAGCCCGATGGGGAGGATGAAGTAGGCGAAGAGTCCTCCCAAGGCGAAGAAGAACAGGGTCCCGAAGATGAAGGGAAAGGCGAGGTTGCGCTCGATCCGGCGCAGGCCCGGCTTGACGAAGGTCCAGATCTGCCAGACCGTGACCGGAAGTGAGAGCACTACCCCGGCGGCGGCAGCCACCTTGAAGGGGATCGAGAGACCCTCTATCGGACTGGTCACAACCACGTTCTGACCGAAGGGGGAGTGTGTGTGGCCGAGGGCCAGATGGAGAGGTCGCTCCAGGATCGCGATCAACTGGTGGTTGAAGACGAAGGCCGCCGTGGTCGCGACCGCCCAGGCGACCATGCTGATCAGGACCACCCGGCGAAGCTCCTCGAGGTGCTCCATCAGGGTGAGCTGTCGCTCTTCAGCGACGGGCGGACTTTCCTGGGTCAGCGCTGGCCGGTCGAGCTCGACGGCCTTGTCCGCGGCCACGTCCTAGCCCGCCGACCGGGGATAAGCGCCGGTCCGCTCTTCCGCCCAGCGGCTCGTCGGCACATCTTCGGACGGGACCGAAAGTGCCCACCGGCGGTCGAAACCAGTCACTGAAAATGCCTCTAGAAGAGCCGGCGAGGGTGCCCGGAGTATAGCAGCGGACTGAGTTCAGCCCGGCCGTCTTTCCAGTTCAAATCCGCCCCACAGGAGAGTGGTCTCAGGCAGAGCCCAGACCGGCCAGACCGGCGTCGAACGCGCCCACCACCTGGTCCACGTCGGAGGGCTCGTGGCGTACTGACAGGAAGACCGACTCGAAGGCGGAAGGGGGCCAGAACACCCCGCGACCAAGCAATTCCGCGTGGACCTTGGAGAATGCCCCACGATCGGAGCCGAGTGCGCTCTCGTAGTCCGTCACCGGCACAGCTGAGAAGTAGGCGGTCAGCATCGACCCCTGACGATTGATCTGAACTGGAACTCCTCGACGCTGGGCTGCAGCCAAAATCCCCGACTCCAGTTGGGCCCCCAGGGCTTCCAGCTGCTGGTACGGCTCTGGCCCATCCAGTACTGCCAGCGCCGCAAGTCCGGCCGCCACCGCCAGGGGATTCCCACTCAGGGTGCCTGCCTGGTACACATCCCCCTCGGGGGCAAGTTGGGCCATCAGGTCCCGTCGGCCGCCGAAGGCGCCGACCGGCAGTCCTCCTCCGATCACCTTGCCCAGACAGGTGAGGTCGGGAGAGATCCCGAACAATCCCTGGGCACCCCCCGGCCCGACCCGGAACCCGTTGATGACCTCATCAAATATCAGGAGGCTGCCATTGCCGGCGGTGAGTTCCCGGAGCAGCTGGAGGAAGCCGTCCTGGGGTAGTACCACGCCCATGTTTCCGGGCACTGGTTCCACAATCACGGCGGCGATCCGCTCCCCCGAGCGGGCGAAGAGCTCCGAGACGGCTTCCGGGTTGTTGAAGGGCATCACCAGCGTGTCGGCAACCGTGCCCTGGGTAACTCCCGGAGAGCCCGGGATCGAGAGGGTGGCGACCCCGGATCCGGCGGCGGCCAATAGCGAGTCGCTGTGGCCGTGATAGCAGCCAGCGAATTTGACCAGCAGGTCCCGGCCGGTCGTCCCCCGGGCCAGCCGGATGGCGCTCATGGCAGCCTCGGTGCCGCTGCTGACCAGCCGGACCATCTCCAGGCTGGGCATCCTTCGTCCGATCAGTTCCGCGAGCTCGACCTCAGCCTCGGTGGGACCACCGTACGCCTCCCCCAGCCCCAGCTGGCGGCTGACCGCTGCCACCACCCGGGGATGGAGGTGGCCCAGGATCAAGGGACCGTAGGCGAGCACCATGTCCAGGTAGCGGTTGCCGTCGATGTCGAAGATGAACTGGGCCTGGGCACGGTTGAAGAATGGCGGAGTTCCCCCCACGCCGCGGAAGGAGCGCACCGGGCTGTTGACCCCACCTGGCAGAGAACGCCGGGCCCGGGCCATCGCCGCCTTGGAGCGCTCCAGGGAGAAGGTTCCGAGTTCGGTCAGGGCAGCTGCTCCCGGACGGTGATGTCCATGGGGTCGCCCTTCTTCACCAGGGCCGCGACATTGAGGCCGGAGACGACCTCCCCGAACAGGTTGTAGCTGGCGGGCAGGCTGAACGACGAGAGGGTGATGAAGAACTGGCTCCCATTGGTGTTCGGCCCGGCGTTGGCCATGGCCACCGCTCCCGGCTGATATGCGCTGCTCTTATAGAGGGGGCTGACCACCTTCTCGTCATTGAATTTGAATCCCGGTCCTCCGCTCAGATCGCTGGAGGGACTGCCACCCTGGATCACCGGTCCGCCGGGAGAGGTCGAGGGGTCTCTGGCCCAGCGCAGTCCATCGAAGAAGTGGTTGCGGGCCAGGGTCACGAAGTTGTTGACCGTGTGCGGCGCCCAGCCGGGAACCAGGCAGATCACGATGTCGCCCTTGGGACTGGAGATGGTCGCCTGGTAGAGCCGGTCCCGATCGATGGTGAAGGCCGGCTCCTTGGAGTAGTGGTGGACCGATGAAGGCTGGTCCAAGGGTCCGAGTGGCTTGCTGAAGTTCGCGCTGCTGCAGTCTGCGCTGGTCACGGGCGGGGTCCTCCTGGTGGCGGCCACGTTGACGAAATAAGCACCGAGCCCGACCACCGCCACGACCAGCACCCCGGCCAGGACGGCGCTCGTCACCCTCCAGCCGCGAGAGAAGGTCACGAAGCCTCCCTGAGCCAGCGGCAGATCTCGCGGGCGAAGTAGGTGATGATGAAGTCGGCCCCGGCCCGGCGCATCGATAGATGGGTCTCCAGCACCGTATCCCGAAGCTCCAGGGCACCGGCGGCTGCGCCAGCTCTGAGCATGGCGTACTCACCGCTGACACTGAAGACCCCGATTGGCCGGTCGAAGCGCTTGCGGGCCTCCAGCACCACGTCCAGGTAGGACAGGGCCGGTTTGATCATCAAGAGGTCGGCTCCCTCCAGCGTATCCAGTTCGATCTCGCGCATCGCCTCCCTCCGGTTGGCCGGATCCATCTGGTAGCCACGCCGATCGCCGAACTGGGGCCGGCACTCGGCGGCGTCCCGGAACGGACCGTAGAAGGAAGACGCGTACTTGGCGGCGTAGGCCAGGATCGCAGTTTGATCGAATCCGGCCTGGTCCAGCGCGGCCCGGATCGCCCCCACCTGGCCGTCCATCATCCCCGAGGGCGCAATCATGTCAGCCCCGGCCGAAGCTTGGCTGATCGCGGTCTTGGCGTAGAGGGCGATGGTGGCGTCGTTGTCGACCTCACCGGAATCGGTGAGGACGCCGCAGTGTCCATGATCGGTGAACTCGTCGAGGCAATTGTCCGCGATCAGCAGCAGACGGTCCCCCACCGCCCCTCGCAGCCGGCGGAGCGCCGACTGGATCACTCCCCGCTCGTCCCAGGCTCCGGATCCCTGCTCGTCCTTGTGGGCCGGGATTCCGAAGAGCATCATCGCCGGGATTCCCAGTTCGACTGCCTCCTCCGCCGCCCCCACCAGGGACTCAGCTGTTTCCTGGAAGATCCCGGGCATGGTCGAAACCTCGCGCCTCTGGGGGATGGCGTCGCTGACGAAGACCGGCAGGATCAGCTGGCTAGGAGTCAGCGACACCTCGCTGACCAGTCCCCGGAGCAAGCCGTTGCGGCGCAGTCGACGCGGACGGTCTTCGGGAAAGCTCATAACTGACGCCCATTTTCCGGTAACGGGCCGAGCCGCATCTCCAAGGCGGAGACCAGCCCCACCAGGGAGTGCTCCCCGGCGACCAGCCCAGGCGGCAATCCAGCGCCCTCTGCCACCTGGGCGGTGATCGGCCCGATGCAGGCTACCAGCAGCGCCCTGGGCAGGGCGCCTGCGCCCCGCAGCGCCTGAAAGCACTCCACCGAACTGCCGCTGGCGAAGACGATGCAGTCCAGATTCGGCTCGGCGAGGGCCTTCTCCAGCATCGGTCGGGCCGCCCGGTCGGGCCTCATCCGGTAGAGGGCCACCACCTCCAGCTCAGCACCGGCCCGCGCCAACGCCCCCGGCAGTAGCTCTCTGGCCCCTTCGGCTCGGGGCAGGAGCATCCTCCGGCCGGCGACCCCCTCCGCTAAGAGCCGCTCCGCCAGGGACTCAGCAACGAAGCTTACCGGCAGCTGCTCCACCTGCCAACCACGCCGACTGGCGGCGGCGGCGGTACCCGGCCCGATCGTGAAGATCCGGGTCCCGGTCTCGGCTCCTGGGAACTGCGGCAGAACCAGACGAACGGCGTTGGCACTGGTGAAGACCACGTCATCCCAGCGCCCGGACGCGATCCCCTCCCCCAGCAGCCGGAACTCCGCCTCAGTCAGAAGCGGCTCCAGCTCCATCACCGGCACCGAAATGGGACGAGCCCCGCGATCCCGGAGCAGCTCCATGAGCTCCTCCGCCTGGTGCCTCGCCCGGGTCACCAGGATTCGGCGACCGAGCAGGGTCGAGCTGGTCACCGAAGCTGCTGCGCCATGGCGACGGCCAGCTCCGAAAGACGCTCCAAAGACGCCTCCTCAGTGATTCGCCGGACGGCTGAGCCGGGCTCCACCGCCCAGGCGACGGTGAGGCGCGCCTGCACCGAGCCGAGCGGCTCAGCCAGAGTGCCGAGGGGTAGCAGGCAGCCGCCCCCCATCTGGGTCAGCACCAGCCGTTCGGCCCCGACGCAGCTTCTGGTGGTCTGGTCGTCCACGGCCGCCGCCATCTCCGCAAACTCGGTGCCCACCCGGGCCTGGATCGCGATCGCCCCCTGGGCCGGAGCGGGAGTGCATTCCCGCCGGGGATCGAGAGGCAGTCCGTCGCTCTCACGGTGGATGCGGAGCAGGCCGGCCAGGGCGACCACGCAGGCGTCGAACTCCCCTTCCCGGACCTTCCGGACTCGGGTGTCTACGTTTCCCCGAATGGTCATCACTGCCAGGTCGGGCCGCAGGGCCAGCAGCTGAGCCGCCCGCCGGGGCGAGGAGGTGCCCACTCGGGCACCGGGGGGCAGATCGGCCAGGGTCGCCTCGCCGGCCGACACCAGAGCATCCCTGGGATCCGCGCGCGGCAGGAAACCGGCAATCACGAGATCTGGCGAGAGATCGGTGGGCAGGTCCTTGGCGCTGTGGATCGCCCCCTCCACCTGACCGATGAGCAGGGCTCGCTCCAGCCGTGAGGTGAACCAGCCCTGCCCGGGCAGATCGGGGGCGAGGGTGGTCGGGCTCAGGTCCCCATCCGAGTCCACCACCACCGCGGTGAATTCCTGATCGGGGAACTTGGAGCGCAAGGCGGTGATCGCCAGCTCGGCCTGGGCCCGGGCGAGCGCGCTCCCCCTAGTGGCGAGCGCGATCAATCGTCCTGCGCTCCCTCCAGACCGAAGGCCTCCTCCACCAGCTGGCGCCGCTCGGGGTCGTCGGCGTGCTGTCGCAGAAAGGCGATCGGATGGTGCAGCAGCTTGGCGGCGATCGACTGGGTGAGCCGCTCCAGATGGGCGCGCTCCTCGTCGCTGAGAGGTCTCATCCGGGACAGGGTCCGGGCCAGCTCTCCCTGCCGGACCAGCTCGGCGCGATCGACCAGCGCTGTGATCAGCGGTACGGCAGCCCGGCGGCCCAACTCCAGCTCCAGCTCGGAGATCGCCTCCTCAACCACCGTTTCCGCCGCCGGGCGGTGGCGTTCGCGGTGGCTCAGGTTCTGCCGGATGACCTCGCCCAGTCGGTCCAGATCTAGGAGGGTGACGCCGTCGACCTTGGCCGCATCGGGCTCGACGTCCCGGGGCACCGCCAGGTCCAGGATCAGTAGACCTTGACCCGGATCCTGAGCCAGTCTCATGTCCGAGATCAACCTCTGGCTGACCACCCGTTCCTCGCTGCTGGTGCTGGAGACGAGCAGCCGTACCAAATGGGCTAGCTCGGGCAGCTGCTCCAGCTCCACCAACTCCGCCCCCAGAGCCTGGGCCAAGGTCTCCGCCTTGTGGCCCCGACGAACCACGAACAGTGGTGCGGCGCCAGCCCGTTTGAGCAGGCGGGCGGTGGCACCGCCTACGCTGCCAGCCCCCACGATCACCACTCCGGTCCCGGTCAGCTCGCCCAGGTTCTCTTTGGCCACAGCAGTCGCCGCCTGGCCGTAGCCGACAGCCTGGCGCGAGATGCCGGTGGAGGTCCGCACCCGCTTGGCGGTCTCCACCGCCCGGCGCATCACCAGATCCAGTTCGGCGTCGATGGTACCCGCCTGCTGGGCCACTCGGTGGGCTCGCTTGAACTGGGCCAGTACCTGGGCCTCCCCCAAGACCACGCTGTCCAAGCCGCTGGCGACCCTGAAGGTGTGAAGCAGCCCCTCTCGGCCCGGGTGACTGTAGATCAGTTCTGCATAGGCAGGGCCGGGCGAGATGTAGTGGAAGAAGCGATCGGTGGCCTGTTGGCTCTGGCGATCATCTCGGGTGGTGACGTAGAACTCAGTCCGGTTGCAGGTGCTGAGGCACACTGCTCCGGTCAGACCGGCGTGGCCCACTAACGCTCGTAGCGACTCCACGATCTGAGCTTCGTCCAGATGGAGCCGCTCGCGAACCGGCAGAGGTGCCAGATGGTGGCTGAGCCCGGTGGCGAGAAAGGGCAAACTAAGGCCGAGTATATCCGCGGGGGACCGGGTCCCCCCGATCAGCTGGCCCCCTCGCCCCCGGTGCCGGTGCTTGCGCACCGATAGGATGGGGCGGTGGAGCGGCCACTTCCAGAAGCTGCGAGCGACCCGCACCCCTCGGCACCGAGCTCCGCCCCGCGCCCCAAGCGGGGACGTCAGCGGGGCATCGGCGGTCCTGGTGAGCGATTGATCCCCCGGCTCGGACCATCCTCGCCCGATGCCGCCCCCTTTCACAACCCGGCCGCGCTCGTCGCGGCGGCTGCTCCAGAGCTGCCGGACCGTTCGGCGCTAGATACCGAGGTTTCCAACCTCAGGTTCGTCGCCCTGGACTGTGAAACCACCGGCCACTTCCCCCACCGGATGGTCGAGCTGGGAGCGGTTCGCTTTCAACTGGGGGCCGACGATCGGCCGCCCGAGCCGCGGATCTCGTTGGAGAGCCTGGTACACACTGCCGACCACATCAATCCCTACGCCCGCCGGGTCCACGGGATCAACAGCTCCATGCTGGCCGGCGCGCCCACCCTGCACCAGGTGGCCACCGCCTTCGCTAAGCTCTCAGTGGGCACGGTTCTGATCGAGCACTCCGCCGACGGCTTTGACACCCGGCTGGTCTCCAAAGCGCTGGGCAGGCCCCTCGACAACCACCACCTGGACACCTCCCGGGTGGCGGGCTTCCTGTTCCAGCTCAAGGACACGATTGGGCTGGAGCGGCTCTGCGAGAGGCTGGAGGTAACCCACCGCAAGCCCCATTACGCCCTCGCTGACGCCGAGGCCACCGCTGATTGCTTCGTCAGGCTGATTCGACTTGGCCAGGACCAATTCGGCTGGCAGACGCTGGCGGACCTGGTGGCGGTGGGGATGCCTCCACCGCCTCGGATTACTCCCAAACCGGGCCAGCGGCGCGCCCCCACGCCGGTCAAGGCTCAGGTCGCCCAGACTTCCGACACTCCGGCGGCAACAGCCGCCACCCCCGAGCGCTCGGGCCGACGCCGTCGTCGGGGCGGCCGCGGCCGACCCCCTTCAACCGGAGGTCCGATTCCGACCCCTGCGGCCCCGCGGGAAGGCGCCTGACCCGAAGAGACTGATCACGAGCGAGCCGGTAGTCGATCTCCTTCACGAGAGGTTGAGGTAGCGGATGGCGGCCGCCAGCGAAGCCTCTACCGGCGCACTGGTATCCAGCACGAGCCACCCGCCTGAAGGCCCGTAAGTTCGCCAGCGGTGGGGGCCGACCTGCTCGGCGTTGCTCTGGCCGTCCGGGGCTGGCGTATCGAGGCCGATCCACTGGCTGCGCCGTCGCGTCCGACCAGCCAGCCGGCGCCCAATTTCCTCAAGGTCCCTGCAGGTGCACTCGATGAATCGGTAGGCGGCCGCTCGATCCCTAGCGATGGCCAGACCTCTCTCGGGGATCAACGCGTAATGCGCCGGGCTATCGACCACCACGCTTAGGCCTTGGGCGAGCAGGCTGTCGGCGGTCGCGAACACCACCTCTTGAGCCGCAGCACCCGCCCGCTCCCAGCCGACCTCCGCATCCAGCAACGCCGACTTCACCACATCTCTATCCAGCACCACTGCTCTGAGCTGTCTCCCCAGCGCAGTGGCCAGGGTGCTCTTGCCAGTCCCGGGAGCCCCCGCCATCTGCACCAGGAGCAGCTTTGGCCGGCGCACTAGGGCCTCGAGAGAAGCTCGGCTACGTCGACCATGGCCCTGCCGCTATGCCCAGAGAGCCCGTCGAATGGCCTGGGAGGGCTTGGCGACAACTCGGGTCGGCGACCTGGGAGCCCTTCATTCCTCCCCCGCCAATCGCCTGGCCTGTTCGGCGGCCTGCAGCGGCCCCACCAGCAGCTCCAGTTCGCCCTCCAAGACTCGCTGGAGCTGATACACCTTTAGGTCTATGCGATGGTCGGTCACCCGGGCCTCGGCGAAGTTGTAGGTTCGGACCTTCTCGCTGCGGTCGCCGTGGCCGACCATGCCGCGCCTGGTCTCCTGCAGCTCGGCATCCCGCTCTCCCTGCTTCAGGTCGTAGAGCCGCGAGCGGAGCACCCGGAGCGCCTTGGCCCGGTTCTTGTGCTGGGACTTCTCGTCCTGACAGGTCACCACCAGGCCGGTGGGCAGGTGGGTGATCCGAACCGCCGAGTCGGTGGTGTTGACGCTCTGGCCCCCGGGTCCGGTGGAGCGAAAGACGTCGATTCGAAGGTCCTCGTCGTTGATCTCGACGTCCAGATCGTCAGCCTCGGGAAGAACCACCACGCTGGCGGCGGAGGTGTGGATCCGACCCTGGGATTCGGTCTTGGGCACCCGCTGCACCCGATGCACCCCGCTCTCGAACTTCATGGTGCCGTAGGCACCCTTCCCATGGAGCTCGAAGGACACCTCCTTGAAGCCTCCTCCCTCGGTGGCCGAGCTGTCCAGGAGCTCGACCCGCCAGCGGCGCCGCTCCGCGAAGCGCTGGTACATGCGCATCAGGTCGGCGGCGAAGAGCGCCGCCTCATCGCCGCCCGTGCCGGACCTGATCTCGACCACCGCGTCCCGGTCGTCGTCGGGATCCTTGGGCAGAAGCAGCAGCTTGAGGGCCGCCAACCGAGAGACGGCATTCTCAGCTTCCTGGCGCGCCTCCGACTCCAGGAAGGAGCGCATCTCAGGGTCCAGCTCGGCGCCGGCCAGCTTGCGAGCCTCCGCCTCGGCAGTTTGGGCCCGGCGCAGCAGGTCCAGTGACTCCACTACCGGTCTCAGCTCGGCCTGCTCTTTGCCGAGCCGCTCCAGCTGGCCCGGATCGCGGCTGACCGCGGGGTCCTGCAGCTCGGCGGCGATCGCTTCGGAGCGGGCCCTGACCGCCTCCAGCCGGGCGTCCAAACCAGGCGACAGCATCAGCCAGACCTCCTGGACTTGGAACCGGACGTCGCACCGACCCCGCGAGTCTCCGTCATGAGTTGCTCCCCGATACAACGGTCAACATATCGAATGGTTGATATGGACGGCCCACGGCGCCGGACCGCAGGCTCAGATACAGCTGGCTGCCCAGACTGGAGTGGCGGGGCAGCCGACCCCGGGTGGCCCTTGTGGGAGCTACTGCTGCTGAGCGAGCTGGGCGCGGCGGCGGAAGCGCTCCACCTGACCGCCGGTGTCCACAATCCGCTGCTGCCCGGTGAAGAACGGGTGGCAGACGCTGCAGACCTCAGTGTGCAGCGTCTTCTGGGTGGACCCGGTCGTGAAGGTGTTCCCGCAGGAACAGGTGACCGCGGTGTCGTGAAAGTACTCTGGGTGTATTGCCTTCATGGTTGCTGTCCGAGTCTACCAGGCAATCTCAGAAGCTAAACGGCAGGTGCAGGTGGACCGTGTGCACATATTGCAGGTAGGGATAGCCCTTGACCACCCCCAGCCCGGCGATTAGGACGATCAGCAGGTAGCTGCCCAGGAACAGCCAGCGCTCCCGGGTGGGCACCGCCAGGTACTCGGGCATACGCTTGGCCTGGCGGAAGCGGGAGATGGTCCCGAAGACGGCGAACAGCACAATGATCGCGATCACCGGGCTGACCGCCGTGCCTGAGGTGAAGGCCCAGACCGCGTACAGGACGAGGATCCCCAGCCCCACCAGGTTGGCCCACTTGGAGATGGCGGCGGTTACCCGGCCACCATCCAGGGGGGTGGCCGGGATCAGGTTGAAGAGGTTGAGCAGGCAGCCCAAGTAGCCTAGGGCCGCCCAGAACTCGGAGTGCTGGGCAATCCCGACCAAGACACAGAGCCAGGCGGCGGCCGTGCCCACGATGGGACCCGCCAGCGCCATGGTCGCCTCCTGTTTGACCGAGGCCGGCTGGCGGCGCATGTTGATCAGCGCCCCCAGGAAGGGGACGAAGACCGGTGCCGAGACCGACTGCCCAAGCCGCCTGGCCACCAGGTAATGGCCCATCTCGTGCACCAGAAGGAGCAGGACGAAGCCGATCGCGAAGACCGGGCCGAAAAACAGCGAATAGACGACCACGCTGATCACCATCGTGATCAGGGTTCCCTTGAAAGCCCCCAGCTTGAGCAGCAGAAAGCCGCCCTTGAAGACGGCCAAGGCACCCGCGAGGATGGTGCCCACGATCCCTCGTTTGCGGGCCGGAGTCGGGGACTCATGGGAAGCGGGGTGGTAGTCACCGCCCCAGGACCCGGGAGTGGGTGGCGCCCTGTGATCCGCCGAAGGCACAGGAATGCCAACCTCTGGCGGGCGTTCAGCTGAAGCAACCGGCGGAGTCGAGCCGATCCACCCGAAGCCGTC
>JBARIA010000043.1:0-8962 GCA_049799515.1 Candidatus Dormiibacterota bacterium
ACCGATCTGGTGATCAGCTCGGCCGAAGGGTCATTCCTGATCGACGTCGAGGGTCGGCGCTACCTGGACTTCGCCTGCGGCATCGCGGTGACCAGCCTGGGACATCGTCACCCGGACGTGACCGAGGCGGTCCACCGCCAGCTCGATCGCTACTGGCACACCAGCATCGTCACTCAGAGCGTGGTCATGACCGAGGCCGCCGAACGGGTGGCTGCCATTTGTCCGGATCCCCTGGACGTGGTCTTCTTCGCCAACTCCGGGGCGGAGGTGGTGGAGGGGGCGCTCAAGCTGGCCCGGCGTTCGACCGGCCGTGCCGGGATCATCTCCTTCCGGGGGGCCTTCCACGGCCGGACCTTCGGTGCCCTGAGCGTGACCACCAGCAAGGCGCTCTACCGGGCGGCGTACGGCCCCTTGCTGCCTGGCGTTTACGTCACCCCGTACCCCTACTGCTTCAGGGTCTGCGACCACGCCCCTGGTGAGCCATGCCCGATCGCAGCCGGGGAGGAGCTGGAGCGGCTCTTCCACCAGGTGGTGTCGGCCAACGAGGTAGCGGCCATCCTGGTGGAGCCGATCCAGGGGGAGGGCGGCTACGTGGTCCCACCAGAGGGATTCCTGGCCACTCTGCGGCGAATCTGTGACCAGCACGGGATTCTGTTGATCTGCGATGAGATCCAGACCGGGGTAGCCCGGACCGGCCGCTGGCTGGCGGTCGATCACGAGCAGGTGGTGCCGGATATCGTCACCCTGGCCAAGGCTTTGGGCAGCGGCCTGCCGGTGGGGGCGATCGTTGCCAGTCACCGGCTGATGGACCGCTGGGAATCGGGCAGTCACGGGAGCACCTTCGGCGGCAACCCGGTGGCCGGGGCCGCAGTCATCGCCACCTTGAAGGTGATCGAGCGCGACCACCTCATGGAGCGGGCAACGGAGCTGGGCCAGACCATTCGAAGCAGAGTCGAGGCGTGGCAGAAGGCCGGGCACGGACCCTCCGATCTGAGGGGTCGGGGCGCCCTGATTGGCCTGGAGTTCATGGACCATCAGGGCAGGCCGGATTCTGAGCGGGTGAGCCAGATCAAACACCAGGCCCTGGATGCGGGGCTGGTGGTGCTCTCGTGCGGCGTCGATGACAACGTCATCCGGCTGCTGCCGCCCCTGACCGTGAGCGACGCCGAGCTGGGCCAGGCACTCGAAATTCTGGAGTCGGCGGTGGTGGGGACGGGGAGAGCTGGATGAGTCCTGCTGAGGCCACCGAGGTCCGCAGCTACGGCAACCTCATCGGCGGGGAGTGGCGCGATGGCCACGGCGAGCAGACCTTCGACTCGGTCAACCCGGCCCGTCGCGCCGAGGTGATCGGCCATTTTGCCCGAGGCACCACCCACGATATCGAGCTGGCGGTTCGGGCGGCGCTGGCGGCCCAGCCCGGGTGGGCTAGGACTCCGATGCCCGCCCGAGCGGAGGTCCTAGCCCGCGCCGGCCGACTCCTGGAGGAGAGGAAGGAGGAGCTGGCCCAGCTGATGACCCGGGAGATGGGCAAGGTGCTCACCGAGGCCCGTGGCGATGTCCAGGAGGGCATCGACATGGCCAAGTACATGGCTGGTCAGGGGCGCAATCCGATTGGCGAGGTGGTGCCCAGCGAACTCCGCCAGAAGCGGGCCTTCGCGGAGCGGGTCCCGATCGGAGTGGTGGGCTGCATCACCCCCTGGAACTTTCCCATGGCCATCCCCTGCTGGAAGCTGATGCCGGCTCTGCTGGCCGGCAACGCAGTGGTCTTCAAGCCGGCTGAGGACACTCCCTTGGTCGCCATCAGGCTGGCTGAGGTACTGCTCGAGGCAGGGCTGCCCAAGGGGGTTCTGGGTCTGGTGACCGGCTTCGGTGAGGAGGCCGGGGCCGCCCTGGTGGAGCACCCCTTGGTACAGGCCATCTCCTTCACCGGCTCGGTGGCCGTCGGTCGAGAGATCGCAGCTATTTGTGGCCGGCTGGGCAAACTGGTCTCCCTCGAGCTGGGCGGCAAGAACGCCATGCTGGTCAGCGCCGACGCCGACCTAGAGCTGGCCCTGGAGGGCGCCGTATGGGGCGCCTTTGGCACCACCGGTCAGCGCTGCACCGCCACCTCCCGGCTGATCGTGCAGGAGAAGGTGCTCAGATCGTTCACCGACAAGCTGGTCAGCCGGGTCGGCCAGCTGCGCCTGGGAGATGGGCTTGACCCCAAGACCGACGTGGGCCCGGTGATCAACGAGGCCCAGCTGCGGCGGATCCACGGCTACACCGAGGTCGGCCAGCAGGAGTCGGCCCGGCTACTCACCGGAGGCAGGGTGGCCACTGAGGGTGCGCTGGCCGATGGCAACTTCTATCAGCCAACCATCTTCGCCGACGTCAACAGCCAGATGCGGATTGCCCAGGAGGAGATCTTCGGGCCCACCGTGGTGATCATTCCCGCCGCCGACCTAGACGAGGCGATCAAGATCGCCAACGGCACTCCCTACGGTCTCTCGGTGGCGATCTATACCAAGGACATTGACAAGGCCCTGCAGGCGGTTGACCGCCTGGAAGCGGGGATCGTCTACGTCAACGCCCCGACCATTGGGGCCGAGATCCAGCTCCCCTTCGGCGGGGTCAAGGCGACCGGCAACGGCCACCGGGCGGCCGGTACCACCGCGCTCGATGAGTTCACGGAGTGGAGGACGGTCTACATCGACTACTCCGGACACCTGCAACGGGCCCAGATCGACACCGACGCCGGCTGATCGAGCAAAGACATGCTCGACCTCAGTATCGGCGAAGAGCTGCACCAGTTCGAAGTGATGATCCGGGAGTTCGCCAGCCGCGAACTGGCCCCGGATGTGGCCCGGCGAGACCGGGAGGCGGACCCGGACCCTGAGCTGTTCGCCAAGCTGGCCAGCGTCGGACTCCCCGGGGTGGTGACCCCCAAGCGCTACGGCGGTGCGGGTCTGGACTGGATCGCCCTCGGGCTTGGCTGCGAGGAGTTGGAGTACGTGGATGCCTCCTGCCGCACTGCGCTCTCGGTCCACGCCGGGCTCTGCATGACCGGTATCTACCAGTGGGGCACCGAGGAGCAGCGCCAGCGGCTGCTCCGACCGCTGGCCGAGGGGCGCCGCCAGGGCTGCTTCGCGCTCACCGAGCCCGACGCCGGCAGCGACGTCCGGGCGCTTCGGACCAGCGCCACCAGGGAGGGGGACCTGTACCGGCTCCGGGGCCAGAAGGTGTGGATCTCGATGGGCGATTACGCCGACCTGATGCTGGTGTTCGCGACCGTCGATCCCGGCGCCGGGCCAGCGGGCATCACCGCCTTCGCCCTCGACCGCGAGCTGGCAGGGGAGGGGCTCCGAACCCAACCGATCCATGACAAGTACGGCCTCAGGGCCAGTGACACGGCGATTGTCTACCTGGACGACGCTCTGGTTCCCGAGGCCAATCGGATCGGCGATGAGGGCGACGGCTTCAAGGTGGCCATGAGCTGCCTGGACAGCGGCCGTTACTGCGTGGCCAGCGGGGCGGCCGGAACCATTCGCGCCTGTCTTGACCTGAGCGTCGGCTACGCCCGGTCCCGGATGGTGCAGGGGCAGGAGATTGGACGGCTGCAGCTGGTCCAGCAGATGATCGGCGGCATGCAGCGGGACTACGACATCGGCCGACTGCTCTGGATGCGCGCCGGCTGGCTCAAGAACCGGGGCCAGCGCAGCTCCCGGGAGTCGGCTTTGGCCAAATGGGTGAACTCCGAGCGCGCCAACCATGCCGCCGACGATGCCCTCCAAGTGCATGGGGCGACCGGTTTCAGCGAGGAGTGTCCAGCGGCCCGCTACCTGCGGAACAGCCGGGCCACCCTGATCTACGAGGGCACCCGCGAGGTCCAGACTCAGCTGGCCGCCGAATACGCCCTCGGCTATCGCCAGGACCGCCCGCTGGCCCACCCCCTGCCGGCCTGGCCGGACGAGGGCGAGCCTCAGGTCTCGGCCGAGAGGCCGGTGCCCTGACCACGGTCACGGAGTCGATTCAGCCGCTCCCGGAGGCGCTGGCGGCCGGCTGGCAGGAGGGGTGGATCGATCGACCCCAGGGTCGGTTGCGCTATGTGACCGCGGGGGAGGGCATTCCCCTGGTCCTATGCCATGGCTTCATCGGCTCGGCGGAGAACTTCGAGAGCTGGGTGCCACGACTGGCCCGGCGCCGGCGGCTGGTGATACCCGACCTGCCTGGCTTTGGGAGTTCGGAGCCGCTTCCGACCGAGCACACCTGCCGGGCCCTGGCGGCCGAGGTGCTGGCGCTGCTGGACCAGCTGGAGCTCCCCCGGTACGAGCTGGGAGGACTCTGCCTGGGGGCGGCGGTTGCGCTCGAGCTTCTGGCCATGGCCCCGGACCGTCCTCTCCGGGTGATCCTCCATACCCCGCTGCTTGACCCGACCAGCGTCTCTCGAGGTTTCCAGCTCCAGGTGCGCTTGGGGACCGCCCCCGGGGTCTTCAAACTGATCTCCTTTCTCGGTCGCCAGCGCATCCTCGCCGACTTCTATCGGCGGGTCGCCGTGGAGGGTGGAGCCGAGATCGACCGCCGTTCTGCCGACCTCAATTTCGCCAACCAGATGCGAGCCGATCCACGGGCTGCCCGGGAGTGGCTCCGGGACGGAATGGCGGCCGACTTTCGGCCGCTCTTGGACGGTTGGAAGGGAGCGGTGGCGGTCCTGGCCGCCGCCGACGACCGGCTCTTGCAGCTGGACCGGGTGACCGACTACTGCGCGCAGCGGCCGGGCACCGAGATCTCGGTGATAACCTCGGCAGGTCACGGCTGGGACGCGGAGCTGATCCGTCGCCAACTGGACGTTCTGGAGAGCTTCCTGGCTGGCGATGACCCGATTCCCGCACGGGTCCCGTCGGCTAGTTGAGCCGCCCTCCGACGCTATTCCTGGCCGTGGAGCTCCCCCAGGCTGTCCGCCAACAGCTGACCCCCCTCATCGATCAGCTGGCAGCTTTGGACCGAAAGGTGCGCCCGGCAGGGCCAGAGGGGCTGCACCTGACCATTCGCTTCCTGGGTCCAGTCGCTCCGCACGAGGAGGAGGCCGTCCGGTTGGTCGCTGCCCGGGTAGCCCAGGAGACCGCGGCCTTTCCCTTGGAGGTCGAGGGTCTTGGAATCTTCGAGAAGGCGAATCAGCCCCAGGTCATCTGGGCCGGCGTCGGCGCCGGAGAGGTGGAGCTCAAGCGGTTGGCCGGGGCGCTGAGTAGCGGTCTGGCGGAGAAGGGTTGGCCCCTGGAGCGCCGTCCCCTTCGGGCCCATTGCACCCTGGCCCGGCTCTCCGGCCTGCTAGCAGCCAGCTCCCGAGCCGCACTGGCCGAAATCTGTGACCAAGCTCGAGCAGGCCCGCCCCTTGCGACTCGCGTGCAGCGCATGGCCCTGCTGGAGTCGGTCACAGTGCCTGGCGGACCGAACCGCTACCCCTGCCGCGGCAGCTGGCCCTTCCAGCGGAGCTAGGTCAGCTACCACTCGAAGGGTCGCCCGTGCCACTGATGCAGCTGCGGGTAGGTCCCCTGGGCAACCAGTGACTGGGCTCTTCTTTGGAAGGCCATGACCTCGTCTGGCTGGAGCAGTGGAGCTAGAGCCTCGCGAAGACTGGACATGCGCTCTCGGTCCCGGAGCAGCTCCGAGACGTCCTTGAGCCAGGTCGGGGGCACCGCCGTCCCCCCCAGTTCGATGAGCGCGGTGCGCAGCTTGAAATCGGTGTGGAAGGTGACCCCGTGGTCGATCCCGCGCAGGCCGCCCTGGGGGTCGACCAGGAGATGGGCCTGCTTGCGGTCGGCGTTGTTGATCAGCACATCGAGGGCGGCCAGTCCGCGCAGGCTGCTCTCCACCTGATCGGTGTCCAGCTCCAGCTCCGGCGGCGGGTCGGGGATGAATTCCTGGATCGACCCTTCGCCGTAGGGGGCATCCTGGCGGAGGACAGTCATCGGGGTGAAACTCCACCCGAGGGCGCGATCGACGATGCAGGTGGCCACCTCACGGAGGTGGAGGCTGCCGGAGGGGAAGTCCCAAAGAGGTCGCTCTCCCCGGGCGGGCTTGTAGACCGCCGGCAGCTCGCCGCCTGGACTTTCCAGGCGGACCAGGAAGACGGCATTGCTACCCCATGGCATCCGCTCCAGCTTGAGGACGGGCGACTCCGCAAGCCAGCGGCCCAGGTCCGCCGCCTCCAGGTCCCCCTTCTGGGGCACTTCGCGCGATCCCATTTGGAGTCCAGCCTACCTTTGCCCAGCTATCCTGGCTCGCCGTAGCCCGACGTGGTGCCGCACCCCCGCACCGATCCGCTCCCGTTATCAACCCGGAGGCTGGCGCTTGGTCCACTCGCTCGAGCAATTTCTGACGTCCTTCGGATACCTGGCCCTCTTCCTCTTGACTGTGGCCCAGTGCACCGGGATCCCTGTCTCCAGTGAGGTGGTCATCCCCTTTGCCGGCCTGCTGGTGGCCAACGGGACGCTCTCGCTTCCGCTGGTGATTCTGGTGACCCTGCTGGGGGAACTGGTGGGGGCTCTGATTGCTTACGCCATCGGCGCCTGGGTGGGTCGACCGGCGGTGCTGGCAGTCGGCCGTCGGTTCCACTTCCGGGAGAGCCATCTGGAGGCGGCGGAGCGCTGGATCGAGCGAAGAGGAGTGCTGGCGGTGGCGGTGGGGCGGTGTGTGCCGATCATCCGCAGCTACACCAGCTTCCCCGCCGGGTTCGGTCACATGCCGCTGACTCGCTTCGTACCTGCCACCCTGGTGGGGGCGCTGGTCTGGGACAGCGCCCTGGCGGTTGCCGGGATGGAACTGGGCAAGCATCTCTCGGACGTCTCGAAGGTGCTCCAGCCGCTGGGATACATCGCCGTGGTGGTGTTGGCTCTGGCCCTGGTCTACGGGGTGTACCGCTGGAACAACCGGGACAGCGCAGCGCCGGAGCATAAGGACTAGCGACCGCCGGACGCCCGCACCGTGGCACGTCTAAGGGGGGATCGGTCGAAGCCGGGGTTGGTTGCACGTGGGGCCGACCGTCCGCCCGGCACCTGCCCACGTTTGGGCGCGCGCCGCGCGAAAGCGCTTCTTTATCGCGACGGGTACCGTTGCGTTGAAGCGGGCTGTCAGGACCTGGCAGTAAGCTCGACTTCTGCCAGGAAACGGAAGGTCAGGTGTAGAGGACCACGTGTCGGTCGAGCGTCACTCAATATCGACGTGGAGTGCCGCTTTCGGTACCGCGCTCTCCTTCCCGCTCGGGCCCGGACTGGTGGTCGTGCTTTTCCCGTGGATGATCACCCGCTGGCAGGAGGGCGTACCGTACCCGATCGGGCTGCGGGCCTTCGGCGCGGTTCTGATCGCGCTAGGGGGCATCGTGATGCTCACAGCGTTCATGCGGTTTCCCACCGAAGGCAGCGGCGTACCGTTTCCGACCGATCCGCCGAGTTCACGGCAGGTGATCGTCGGCGGCCCCTACCGGTACGTGCGCAACCCCATGTATGTGGCGTTCATGGCGGCGGTAATCGGGCAGGCACTACTGCTCAGCAGGCCAGTGCTGCTGATCTACGCGGCTGCTCTCCTAATTGGCCTGGTTGTGTTCGTCCGATTTTGGGAGGAACGGACGATGGCCAAGCGCTTCGGCGCTTCGTACGACGCCTATCGCAACCGAGTGCCTGGTTGGTGGCCGCGCTTGCCTCGCCGTGCACGCTGACGTCGCGCCGGATCCCGGCGAGTCTGGCGCGCCCAGAGGGATTTGAACCCCCGCTCCCAGATCCGTAGTCTGGTGCTCTATCCGGGCTGAGCTATGGGCGCAGGCGCGACTTGGATTCTAGGGCCTTGGCCGCGATGGGCAGTCTGCCAGAACGCTGGCCTGCCGCTGCTCCAGCGCCTGGGTTGCTGCGATCCGGCACCCCAATTGGTCGAGGACCGCATCCAGCTCATCGCGCAGCCCTGGCTCGAAGTTGACCGGGTGATTGTCCAGCTCCCGCAGCAGCGCGGATAGCTGGAGCGCCTTCTGCTCGATCTTGGCCACCGTCTGTCTGGCGTCCAGTCCCAGACCGGTCGGCGATCCCACCAATTCCACCATGCCGCCCTCCATTGAGGGGTCATCCGGCCCCGGGGAAGCGTTGCTGCTGGTACCAGCAACCCTGCTGGTCATGCTATCGCCGCTCGCGTCCGCTGTCGAGGTTCGGTCGCGGTGCCCGGGCGGGGCCTGGACCGGAGCAGGCCCGGCAACTCTCCTCAGGCATTCAAAGCCCGTCGCCGGAGGGGGCTGCTCAGTAGGTGGATGAGCCGCAGCAGCACGAGGGCGGCGACGGTGTAGATGGCGAGCGCCAGCAACGCCGCCCAGAAGGTGGTGTGGCCGACCTGGGGCACGCCGGGACGGAAGATGCCCGCAAAGGGACTGGCAAGAGCGCCTCCGACCCGGTCCACCACGGAGACGAAGCCGTCCTGGCTGACCGCGGTCGCCCGGAAGACGAAGTCGAGGGCTAGGAACGCGTCCACGATGGTCACGCTCAGCAGGATCAGCTCGCCTACCCGGTAGCCTCGCCAACGGCTTGCCTGAGCCGGTCGACCTCGGTCCTCTCCTACCGCCGGGGAGATGGTCGGCTGCGACCCTGCCTGCGTAGGCTGAGGTGGCTTCGGCTGATACTCCGGCGGTGCCTGCACTTCCATGCTCACAGCACTTCCTCCCTGATCAGGTGGGCCTGTGCCGGACGACGGCGGGTGCCCACCCTCACCCATAACAACGGCGGGAGCGGCCGACCGTTTCAGCCGGCGGTCGCCGGGTCATCTGCATTGGTGTCCCGTCCGATGGGCTGCGCCAATGGCTCGGTATGGGGGAGGTGGGTCGGTCAGCAATTGGCTATACTCGGCGCCGCGCTGCGGCTGCCCCGCAACCGGCTGGCGCGGATGGCGAAATGGTAGACGCGCGGGGCTTAGAACCCCGTGGGGTAACCCGTCCGAGTTCGATCCTCGGTCC
>JBARIA010000044.1:0-38528 GCA_049799515.1 Candidatus Dormiibacterota bacterium
CTGGTGCGACGAGCCCGCCCCCAGGGGCGTGGGCTGGGCGGCCGGGGGCCCGGTTCCCTCGCCGGCGCCGCTGGTCAGGGGCTGGGAGTCTGGCCAGGCCTCGAGCAGGTCGTCCTTGGTGGCCACCAGGCGCTCTCTCTTGTAGTCGGTGAGATCGAGTCGCGGCCCCAGGGTGATGGCCTCAGTCGGGCAGGCCTCGGCACAGTAATTGCAGTAGATGCAGCGCATCAGGTTGATCTCATAGCGCACCGCGTAGCGCTCTCCGGGCGAGACCGGGTGCTGGGGGTCGTTCTCGGCTGCCTGGACATAGATGCAGCCCACCGGGCAGGCCCCGGCGCAGAGCTCGCAGCCGATGCACTTCTCCAGTCCGTTGTCGTAGCGGTGCAGGATGTGGCGGCCGCGGTGGCGCGGCGGAACCGGACGCTGCTCCTCCGGGTATTGAATGGTGATCGGCTTGCTGGTCATGGCCTTCATGGTTGTGCGCAGACCGCCGATCAACTCACGGAACATCGCGGAACCCTCCTTGGGTTGGGCCCAGCTGCTGGAAGGATCGGGTCATCGCACCGCCACGAAAACCGAGGTGATCAGCAGATTGACCAACCCGAGCGGCAGCAGCACCTTCCAACCGAACTGCATCAGCCGGTCGTAGCGGAGCCTGGGGAAGGTCCAGCGCACCCACATCATCACGAAGATCAGCAGGGCAACCTTGGCCCCGAACCAGACCGGGCCCAGCCAGTTGGGCAGGAACCAGAGCGGGGCCATCCAGCCGCCCAGGAACATCACCGTGGCGATCGAGCAGACGGTGATCATGTTGATGTACTCAGCCATGAAGAAGAGGCCAAACCGCATCCCCGCGTACTCGGTGTGGTAGCCGGCCACCAGCTCCGCCTCGGCCTCGGGGAGGTCGAAGGGCAGGCGATTGGTCTCCGCCAGAGCTCCGGTGAAATAGAGCAGGAAACCGAGCGGCTGGAGAAAGACGAACCAGAGCCCGTGCTGCTGATTCACCACCGTCTCCAGGTTGAGTGAGCCGGCCAAGAGGACCGGGCCGATCAGGGCGAAGCTGACCGCCATCTCGTAGCTGATCAGCTGGGCCGAGCTGCGCAGGGCTCCCAGCAGGGAGTACTTGGAGTTGCTCGCCCATCCCCCCAGGAAGATCGCGTAGACCCCGAGCGAGGTGATGGCCAGGATGAACAGCAGCCCGACGTTGAGGTGGGCCAGATCCCAGTGCAGCGGGTAGCCGCCAGGGCAGCTCGGGGAGAGCGGTCCCGCCCCATGGGTGCCGGCGATGCAGATGGTCTGGTCGATGGGGATGGTCGAGAAGGCGAAGAGGGCGGCGGCGGCGGCCAGCGCTGGGGCCAGGGTGTAGAGGAAGTGGTCGCGGCCCTCCGGCGCCGCCTTCTCTTTCAGAAACAGCTTGACCCCGTCGGCGGCCGGTTGGAGCATGCCGAAGGGTCCGACCCGGTTGGGGCCCAGTCGGAACTGGATCCGAGCCGAGATCTTGCGCTCGGCCAGGGTCATGTAGGCGAACCCGGTAGCCAGGACGAAGATGATCAGCACGCCCTTGACCAGGGCCACGATCACCGCCAGCAGGATGGAGGTGGCGGCTGGAGTCAAGCCGAGATGGTCCAATCGGCGCGCAGGCCACCGACGCAGCCGCGGTAGCTGGGTACTGCCTTGGCGATCAGCTCAAACACCGGACCGGCCAGCGGCTGGACCCCCAGCTCGGCCCCCATCCCGAGAGCCAGGTCGCCCAGGATGCGCAGGTCAGACGGGAAGGCAAAGCGCGGCTGGACCCCGGGTCGAACTCGCTGGACCCGTCCCTCGGTGTTGGTCACCGTGCCCGCCTTCTCGGCGATGGTCCGACCTGGCAGCAGCACCGAGGCGTGCCGGGAAAGGGCACCAGCAAATGGAGTGATCGCAATCAGCACCTCGACCCGGGCCAGCGCCTCCTCGAAGGACGGGTCGGCTTCCCATCCCCCACCGACCACCACCAGGGCCTTGATGGTCCCCTTGGTGGCCGCCTTGAGGATGGCGCCTCCTGCGAGACCCGGTCTGGGCGCCTGCTGGTACCCGGGCAGGAGTTGGGGGGTCAGTCCCAGGTCCTGGCAGCCCCTGGCGTTCATCCCTTCGACCACCGTGAGGACCTTGTTGTGGGTTCCTCGACGCGACAGGCTGGCCGAGAGGGCCATCGCCGCCTGGCGACGGTCCTGATGGGCCACGATTCCCACCAACTCCTGCCCGGCAAGCTGTTCCCCCAGCTGCTCGGGGTCGGCATCTACCGTCTGCCGGAGAACCTCCCGGTGAAGCTTGTTCTCGGCCTTGAAGAGCCGCAGGGTGAGCACCGGGTCGGCCAGTTCAGGCTCCTTGCCCAGCACCACCACGGCGGAGCATTCCTCAATCTCGGCGATCCCCAGCGTGAACTGTTCCGGGGCGATCCCCTCCAGAGCCGACAGCCGGTGGTCCAGGTGGGGCGTGCCGACCACTTCGCGGGCCAACCACTGGATCACAAAGGCCTCTTCGTTAGTCACCTGGGTAGTCGCCAGGAAGCCAACCGCAGCGGGACCCTGATCGCCGCCTACCCGGAGCAGGGCCCCCGCGGCACGCGCCACCGCCTCCTGATAGGAGACTGTCTGCCGCGCCCCAGCCGATCGTGCCTCGGGATTGAGCACCCGGTCCGACCGATTGAGCTCGGGGAAGCTGTAGCGGCCGGTATCGCAGAGCCAGCTGTCATCGACGTCAGGGTTGTCGTTGCTGGCAAACCGGGCCACCTGGTCCTCCCGGGCGTCAATGAAGATGTTGCAGCCGTAGGAGCACTTGGGGCAGACGCTGGCAGTCCGCCGCAGATCCCAGGGACGGGCCTGGAAGCGGTACTTCTGGTGGGTCAGAGCCCCGACCGGGCAGATCTCTGGGAGGTTGCCCTGGAACTCGCTCTCGAGCTGCCGTCCCTCAAAGGTGTCAACCAGGGTGTGGACCCCCCGCTGCTGGAGGACGATCTCCCGCTCGCCGGTGATCTCCTCGTAGTAGCGGACACAGCGCCAGCAGAGGATGCAGCGCTCCTGGTCCAGGACGATCTTGTCGGAGAGCTTGACCGCCTTGTCAAAGTGGACCTTCTCGCCAATCTCGGTACGGGCCCGACCCGGCCCGTAACGCTGGGTGAAATCCTGCAGGTCGCACTCCCCTCCCCGATCGCAGACCGGGCAGTCAAGGGGATGGTTGACCAGCAGCAATTCCAGGTTGCCCTCGCGGAACTTGCGCACCTGCTCGGTGGCCGTCCGGACCACCATCCCCTCCGCCACCCTGGTTGAACAGGCCGGCTGCAGCTTGGGGGTCCCCTCCACTTCCACCAGACACATCCGGCAGACCGCCACCGGCTCCATCTTCTTGTGGGCGCAATACACCGGGACGTAGACCCCGGCCTTCTCGCAGGCGTCCCAGACCAGAGTGCCGGGATCCACCTCGACACTTCTACCGTCGACCGAGACCGCGACCAGCTGCGTCGCCGGCTTGGCCTCGGCCATCTAGGCCGCGGCCCCCAACTCTGCCCGGACTGGACACCGACCGGCGCCGCAGTGGCGCTCAAACTCCTCGGGGAACATCTTGTAGGCGGACATCACGAACCAGGTCGCGGTGTCGCCCAGTGGACAGAAACAGCGACCGTCCATGTTGGCGCAGATGTCCGCCAGGGTGGCCAGCTCCGCCGTCGAGGCCAATCCCGACTCCAGCCGGTGCATCAGCTGACTCTCGAAGTAGGTCCCCTCCCGGCAGGGCACGCACTTGCCGCAGGATTCGTGCTCGTAGAAGTCAACCAGCCGCATCGACACATCGACCAGACAGGTGGTCTGATCCATGATCACCAGCGCCCCGGCCCCCAAGGCGGAACCGGCATCGGCGACCGCCTTGAAGTCCATCGCCAGGTCCAGGTGCTGGGGTCCCAGGATCTGCATCGATCCACCCCCAGGCTGCATCGCCTTGAGGGACCCTCCGCGCCACACCCCTCCCGCCATCCCCAGCAGCTCCCGGAAGGTCGTCGTGCCCATGGCGATCTCGTAGTTGCCAGGACGCTCGACGTGGCCGCTGACGCAGAAGAGCCGGCTACCAGGGCTGCTCTCGGTGCCGATGGCGGCGTACTTGGCGCCGCCCTCGCTGACGATGAAGGGCAAGTTGGACAGGGTCTCGACGTTGTTGACCACGGTCGGCTGGCCATAGAGTCCCTTGACCGCGGGGAACGGCGGCTTGAGCCGCGGCTGTCCGCGCAAACCCTCCAGGGAGTCGAGCAGGGCAGTCTCCTCACCGCAGATGTAGGCGCCCGCCCCGCCGTGGACGATCAGCTCGCAGTTCCAGTCCTGACCCATGATTCCGGTTCCGGCGTACCCCGCCCGGTAGGCCTCGGCGACCGCCTTCTCCAGCAGCTCGCGCTGGGCCCGGTACTCCCCCCGGATATAGATGAACGCGTGCGAGACCTGGATGGCGTAGGCCGCGATCATCACCCCCTCCAAGAGCTGATGGGGAAACTCCTCCATCAGGTAGCGGTCTTTGAAGCAGCCCGGCTCCGACTCATCGGCGTTGACGCAGAGGTAGCGGGGAAAGACCCCCTTGGGTAGGAACGACCACTTGGTCGCGGTGGGGAAACCGGCGCCACCCCGACCGCGCAGCCCGGAGGCCTTCACCTCGGCGGCGATCGCCTCCGGTCCCATCGCCAGCGCCTTCCGGAGGGCCTGGTACCCACCCACTTTCTGGTACCCAGCCAGGGTGGTCAGGCCCTTCTCCCCCAGATACCGGGTGAGGACTCTCGCCTCAGGCATCGGAGCCCACCCCGCCATCAGGGAGACTCTCGGCCCGGATTTTGTTCAGGACCTGACTGGCCTTCTCGAAGTCGAGGTTCTCGTAGCTGTAGCGGTCGACCTGCATCATCGGCGCGCCGCCGCAGGCACCCAGGCACTCGACCGTCCCCTCCAGGGTGAAGGCGCCATCCTCGGTGGTCTGGCCATCCTCGACTCCCAGAGAGCGCTCCAGATGACGCAGAAGTTCATCCGAGCCGCGTAGGCCGCAGGACACGTTGCGGCAAACCTGGATCAGGTGGCGGCCCGGCTGGTGTTGGAAGTACATCGAGTAGAAAGTGGAAACCGCCTCCACCTCGGAGGCCTCCAGGCCCAGCTCAACTGCTACCCCGGCCAGCCCCTCGGGGGTCAGGTAGCCGAGCTGGTCCTGGACCGCCCACAAGGCGGGCAGCACCGCTGACCGAGCCGACGGATACAGGGCCTTGGAACGCTGGACGCGCTCTCTGGTGGCAGCGCTCAGCCCCAGGGCATCCCCCTGCGCCGCACCGCTTTCCTCAGTCATCGGCTGGTGACCCCGGACTCCGACTGGAGAGATCGAATCGCGGCCTTCCCAGGCGGCAGAGGGCGCGCTTCTGCATGCCGCAGCTCATTCGGCGCCCACTTTACCAACCAGGCCGCCTCAGTCGGCGACCTCTCCCCACGGCTGACCGGGTCGGAGCCTCAGGATTACCGCTGTGACGCCGCCGCCACCTCCCGTCGAAGACCGCGCCGCCGCCCCGGCGGAGCCGACCGACAGCCCCGCATCCGGCCGGGTGCGCCGCCTGGTGGCTAGTCCCATGGTCCGGCAGAACTTGCTCTACCTGATCGGAATCGTGGTCTCCGGCTTCGGCGTGCTGATCGCCCAGTCCTATGCCGCCCATCACCTGACCGCGGCGGAGAACGGCCAGTCGACCTCGGTGGTCGCGGTGCTCAACCTGCTTTACACCACCTCCTTCGTGGTTGCGGCCGGCGCCACCCGGGAGGTAGCCGCCACCGTGTCGCGCGGCGTTCCGGCGATCGAGCGCTGGATCGACCTGCAGCACAGCGCCTGGAGGATCGGGCTGGCCCTGGGAGCGGCCATGATCCCGGTCGACTTCCTGCTCGCCTTCCTGCTCCACCTCCCCCATCCCGAGGTGCTGGCGGTCGCCATCCTGGCAGGCCCCCTGTCGGCCTACGCCGGCGCCCAGCGGGGCTACCTGCAAGGGGACCGGGACTTCCGACGGCTGGCCCTCAACCTGGTCCTCTACGGCGGGACGGTGGTGGTGGTCGCGGTAATTCTGCTTCACCTCCATCTGGGGGCTGCGGCCGTGCCGATCGCCACCGTCGCGGGTTGTCTCGGCTCTGCCGTCTATCCCCGCCATCCGGGGGCTCACCTAAGGCGGTCGGCGGCCAACACCGGCCGACTAGTCGACTACACGGTGGTCGCGGGGGCGGCGACCGCCCCACTTTTCAACAACATCGACGTGGTCGCCGCCCGGCACGTGCTGCCGGCCGGAGGGGCCGGTCTCTACTCAGGCCTCTCGGTGATGGGCAAAATCATCTTCTACGGGACCAGCAGCCTGAGCGCTGTGATGTATCCCCGGGTCGCCGCGGCGGCTACCGCCTCGGCCCGGCGCAAGCTGCTTCTGCAGGCCATGGCGGCGCTCGGCGCGGTGGATGCCGTGGCGCTCCTGGCCTACTGGCTGCTCTCGCCCCACCTGCTCCGGATCGTCCTCGGTCACCAGTACACCCGTGACAGCTCGCTGCTGCCGATCTTCGCGATCGGGGTGGTGGGCCTGACCTTCGTCAACCTGTTCGTCTACTACGGGATGGGGGCGCGGGTGCGCCACTTCGCGATCGTGCCCGCCATCGGTGTCCCTGCCTTGATCGCCTGGCTCTTCACCTCACCGCCGTCGGTCTCTGAGTTCGTGCCCCGGATCGCCAGCGCCCTGGTCGTGCTGGCGGTTCTGGAAGGAGTGCTGATCCTGCCGGGCGTGTTCCGCTCAGGGGATCGGAGGGCGGCCACCAGCTAAGCGCCGGGGAGGTGCCCCCGCTTAGCGGTCGACGTCGCCGAGGGTGATGTCGATGCTGCCGACCACCGCCACCGCGTCGGCCACCAGCTCGTCCTGGACCATCTTGTGGAGTGCCGAGAGGTTGCTGAAGGAAGGGGCCCGCACCTTGCACCGGTAGGGACGGTTACCGCCGTCCGAGACCATCAGGAATCCGAGTTCGCCGCGGGGGCTTTCGATCGCGTGATAGATGCTCCCCTTGGGAGGCCGGAACCCTTCGGTGGTCAGCTTGAAGTGGTGGATCAGCGACTCCATCGAGGTGTCGATCTCAGATCGCGGGGGCAGGGTGACTTTGCGGTCCGGGCTGTTGGTGGGCCCCCCGGGGAGCGCCTTGACCGCCTGGTCGATGATCCGGCAGGACTCCCGCATCTCCCGCACCCGGATCAGATAGCGGTCGTAGACGTCACCGTTTAGCCCGATCGGGACCTCGAACTCGAAGTGGTCGTAGCTCGAGTAGGGTCGAGCCCGTCTCAGATCGTAGGGCACGCCCGATCCTCGCAGGGTCGGTCCACTGCATCCGAATCCCAGGGCGTCGGCCGCGCTGATGACGCCCAGCCCGATGGTGCGCTGGCGCCAGATCGGGTTCGAGGTAAGCAGGCCCTCGTACTCGTCTACCTTCTGCTGAAAGTCGGTGGTAAAGGCCCGGACCATGGGCACGAACTCTTCCGGCACGTCGGCCATCAGCCCACCCACCCGGATGAAGCTGGTCATCATCCGCACCCCGGAGATCCACTCCAGGATGTCGAGGATCCGGTCCCGCTCCCTCCAGCAGTACATGAACATGGTGGTGGCCCCGAGGTCCAGGGCGTGGGTCCCGAGCCAGACCAGATGGCTGGCGATCCGAGACAGTTCGACCACGATCACCCGGAGGTACTGGCCACGCGGGGGGATCTCCAGCTCCAGCAGCTCCTCGACGGCGAGGGCGAAGCCCAGGTTGTTCATGGGCGGCGACAGGTAGTCCATCCGGTCGGTCAGCGGAATGCACTGCTGGTAGGTGTGCGACTCGAAACTCTTCTCGAATCCGGTGTGCAGGTAGCCGATGTCGGCCCGGCAGCTCCTGACTCGCTCCCCGTCCAGGCCCAACACCAGCCGGAGCACCCCGTGGGTGCTGGGGTGTTGGGGGCCCATGTTGATCTCCATCAGCTCATCGGCGGGCTCGATCTTGTCCAGGAACTCCCCAGTTCCCGACGGCCGGAACTGCGGGATGCCCTCCTGGCGCGGGATCAGGTCAGGCGGAGTGCCGTCGCCTACCGGAGGGGGCTGGATCGCCATCAGGGACGCTCCACCGCGCCCCGGGTGGCGCCCGGCATGTACTCGGGACGGTCCTGGGAGGAGAGTGCCCACTCGATGTTGTGGGTGAAGGCCACCGGCTCGCCGAAGGAGACGTAGTCCTTGCGGAGCGGGTGACCCTCCCAGTCATCGGGGAGCAGGATCCTGGTCAGGTTGGGGTGTCCGGTGAAGTTGATCCCAAAGAGGTCGAAGCACTCCCGCTCATGCCACTCCATCCCGGGAAAGATCCCCGAGAGTGAGGGAACCTCCGTTGTCTCCGAAGCTGGGAGGCTGATCCAGGCCAGGTCGTTGTGGACCAGCGAGCGGAGCAGGTAGACCACCTCGAACCGCAGCTCGCGCTCCGGCCAATCGACGCAGGTCATGCAGATGGCCATCTCGTAGAGGGTGCTCGGATCGGACTGCAAGGCTGCCGCCGCCTGAAGCAGCAGATCGGCCGAGATGGCTACCTTGGCCTGCCCCCTCTCCAGGCTCACCTCCAGAGAGCCGGCCGGCAGCAGCTTCTTGAGCAACTTTGCGGCCCGCGCGCCCTGCTCGGGGGTTGCGGCCGCGCCCCGGGGTCGCCGGGGTTCCAGCTTGGGAGACAGGCTGCTACCCCCTGACGCTGCTCACCGGGGTGGCGGCGATCTTCTTCTGCAGCTTGATCACCGCATCCAGGAGCCCTTCCGGTCGGGGCGGGCAACCGGGGATGTAGACATCGACCGGCACCACCTTGTCGACGCCCTGGATGATCGCGTAGTTGTTGAAGATCCCCCCGCAGGAGGCGCACGCCCCCATCGATATCACCCATTTGGGATCGGGCATCTGATCGTAGATCTGGCGCAGTACTGGTCCCATCTTCTGGGAGACCCGACCGGCCACGATCATGACATCGGCCTGGCGAGGCGAGGCTCGGAAAACCTCGGCCCCGAAGCGCGAGAGGTCGAATCGGGCGTTGCTGGCACCCATCATCTCGATAGCGCAGCACGCCAGCCCGAACAACGCTGGCCAGAGGGATGAATACCGCCCCCAGGCGATCACCTTACCCACGGTGGTGGTGAAGACCCCGACCTGGGCTGCGGCGTCGGCCAAATCCTGCTCGGAAGGGATCACCCCGGGGATGGCAGGCGCCCCTGCGGTGCCCACCCTGGCCACCTGCAGTTGCCCGGGTAGCACCAACCCTCCCTCGGACGCTCTCAGTCCCACTCCAGCGCCCCCTTGCGCCAGACATACAGCAGTGCCACTCCCAGTAGGGCCACGAAGACCACCATCTCGATCAGCCCGAATACGTGGAGGGTGCTCTTCACCAAGACCGCCCAGGGGTAGAGGAAGACCGCCTCCACGTCGAAGACGATGAAGAGCATGGCGGTCAGGTAGAAGCTGACCGAGAACCGGCGACGGGCGGTCTCGGCGGGGATGATCCCGCACTCGTAGGGAAGACCCTTGGCCCTGGTGGGGTGGCGAGGTCCCAAGAGGGCGATACCCAGCGTCATGCCCCCTCCGAAGAGGACCACCATCACCAAGAAGACCAGCAGGGGTAGGTAGTCGAAGAGCATCCGCAGTCAGTCTAACAACGGCCAAGATCCCAGCTCCCAGGCCGGATCAGGAGGGGCCAGCCCGAGCAGGACCGGCAGCTATCCTTGTATGCCTACCCGGGCGGGAGTAGCTCAGTTGGTAGAGCGCTAGCCTTCCAAGCTGGATGTCGCGAGTTCGAGTCTCGTCTCCCGCTCCACGCCTGGCTTTGGAGTTACCCTGGGGCACTTGCTCGCTGGGGCCGAGCGGCGCGCGAGACCAGAGCAGTCACCGCCCGCCGGCTAAGGAGGGCAGAGCACATGCCGTCTTAGCCATAGCCCAGCCCTTGTCGTCCGGAGCGGACGCGCCGTGTTCTGTGCTCAGCTCGGCGACCAAGTCGGGAGGCGACTCGGGCCACTGAAGACTCTGAAGGGACGATTCCAGACCAACCCAGCGAACTAGCCGGGGGTGAGGTTGGTCGATCCGATGGCAGGCGAACTCCCTTTCAGGACGTAATCAAAGAAACGGTAGGTGGTTCGGTCTCTCGTCCATTCCGCTCGCAACCGAGTTCGGCGCTCAACCCGGCGCAGAGCTGACAGCAACTGGCGGTTCAAGTCCTGCGGATTCCCGTCCGCCACGCTCGCTTCCACGTGGAGTCCGAGTTGGCTATGGACGATCGCGCCATCCAGGAGCTCGCGGAGGGCGAACTCCACAGCCGGCAGGGCCTCGGAGCTCACTTCCGCCACCAAGAGAACCCGGCCTTCAGCCACTGTCCAAACCTACACCAGGCAGTCAGGTCAAGGCTCTGGAATCGCGACCGGGCGGCATGGGAATATCGCGCAGGGTCACGACGAGCCCCTGTAGGAGGTGGGGCATCGGAACTCGCGAGTGGTGGTTGCGGACGTTGGCGAGTACAGGCCTCCCATCGATGAGCTGCCCTGTGGTAGCGCACGTAAGCGCCGGATCAGCCAGCAACAGTCACCCCCCGGTATGAGCGGTGGAGACGGACCTGGCCAGGCCAGCATCGCCGTCCTGCACTTGGGCGCGATCAGTCGGATTGATCGAGCTCGACCGGCGGCAGGTCCCTCACTTCGTCCTTGGTCAGATTGAGATGGACGCCGTCATCGACGCCAGTAACGGCGCTGATCGGAATCGAGACTGTCTTCTCACCCCAGAGATGACCCTCCTCAAGAAGGAAGTGGGTTACCTGATGATCCCTCGGATCGATCACCAGTCCTTGAACGCGCCCGATCGTCCCGTCTGAGGCATGCACGGCGTCTCCCCGGCGCACCTCCACCTCGCCCACGGGTACTCGGTCAGTGGTGACCTCCTGGGGACCCATGACGTTGCCTCCCATTCCTCCCATACCCATCCCGCCCATACCGATACCCATCCCGCCCATACCCATGCCGAGACCGCCCATACCCATGCCGAGGCCGCCCATGCCAAGTCCGAAGTAGGGCAGCGAGAGCATCTGCCCCTGCCCGTAGCCCCACTGGCCGCGAGCTCCGGGCAAGAACCGGGTCTCTTCAGCCTCCTCGAGCGCGCCGAACTCAGCCACCGTGCAGCTCAGTTGAATTTCCTTGTTCGCTGACTCGACGCGGTCGATCGGCACAAGGCGACCTGGCCCAGCCCCGTGCTTCGGCTCGACGACCAGATGGGTAAGCACGCGGGCGACGGGATCAACGACCACCCGCCGAAGGTCCCCGCAGACGCCATCGCTACAGGCGACTTCGCTTCCGATGTCGAACTCCGTTGCTTCGCTCATCAGGCTTGCCTCTCCTCTATCGAACCACGCATCCTCGCCATGGTAAGCCTGGCCCAGCGGCCATGAGTCGCCAGCTGCGCCGGGCTCTCTCAGGCGGTCACCGCCGGATCCCGTCGACCCGCTCCGGAGCCCACCGATCCGAGATCGGGGTGCCAAGACCTGGACCAGACACGACCCTAGTGTCAGACCCCGCGAGGGGTTGCGGACCTGCGTCCCCGCCGCACTCCTCCGCCCAAGGTGCCTGCGTGTCGCCGGCCAGCTTCCGGCCCGGCCCTCTGTCTTCCCGGGGCTCATCTAGCAGCCCACGAGATGTCCCAACTTCCCTCAAGTCCGCTTCCTAGCTGCCGCACAGCAGGTTCGAGCTTGCTATATGCCCGCTAGGTTATGTAACCTAGCGGTTATGCCATTGACTGCATCCGCCCAACTAGACCGGACATTCGCCGCGCTCTCCCACCCCGCTCGGCGGGCGATCCTCTCGCGCCTGACCCAGGGGCAGGCTTCCGTGAGCGAGCTGGCCCGACCGTTCTCCATCAGTCAGCCGGGCATCTCCAAGCATCTGAAGGTACTAGAGCGCGCCGGCCTGGTGGAGAGAGGACGTGATGCCCAGTGGCGACCTTGCAGGCTCCGGGTGATGCCGCTGAAGCAGGTAGCCGATTGGGTCGATGAATACCGGCAGTTCTGGGATCAAAGACTCGCCCGCCTGGACGAGTACCTTCGGCAAATCCAAGAGGAGGAGCACGGCGATGAATGAGTCAGACGCCCGCCGAGTGATCACGATCAGGCGAACCTTCGACGCCCCGCGTGAGCTGGTTTTCAAGGCATGGACCGAAGCTGAGCGGCTCGCCCAGTGGTGGGGCCCCGATGGCTTCTCCGTCTCGTCGGCGGAGTCGGACCCGCAGGTGGGTGGTTACCTGAAGCTGGTGATGCGCGGCCCCGATGGGATCGACCTGCCCATGACCGCCACGTACCGAGAAGTCGTCCCGCCGGAGCTTTTGGTAGTCGAGTCCACTGCGGCCGGACCAGACGGACAGCCCGCCCTTGCGGCGAAGCACACGGTCCATTTTGCTGATCGTGAGGGGAGAACCGAGATCACAGTTCGCGCCGAGGCCACAGCCCTGGTGCCAGATGCGATCGCCATGCTCGGTGGCATGCAGGCTGGCTGGAACCAGAGTCTGCAATGCCTCGACGACATGCTCACCGGCTCGGTCGACCGCCAGCTAATGGTTTCGCGCCTGCTCCCCGCGCCTCCAGATCGAGTCTTCAAGATGTGGACGAATCGCGAGCATGTGGGCAAGTGGTGGGGTCCGACCGGCTACTCCATCACCGTGGACCAGATGGACGTGCGTCCCGGTGGCACCTGGCGCTTCACCATGCACGGACCCGATGGGACGGACTATCCTAACTCGATCGTCTACGACGAGGTCGATCCACCCCAACGTCTGGTGTACACCCACCTGGCGCCTCGGTTCCAGATGACCGTCACCTTCGACGAGATGATGGGCTTGACAGCTCTCACTATGCGCCTCGTTTTCGGAAGTTCGCACGAGCGAGACGTCACGACCGAGAAGTTCCACGCCCAGGAAGGTGCGGAGCAAACGCTTGAGCGGCTTGCTCAACTGGTTCGATCTGAGGCCCCGGCTAACGTGTAGTACCGCCTCCACACCCGAGGCAGGTCCGCGGGAAGGAAGAGGGACCCGAGCTACCCACTTTAGCCTCATGATGGACGTAATCCACCGTTGGGGCTCGGCTTCCTCCACTCGTGGCGCAGACCCAGGCTGCCCAGACTAGATATCGGCGCTTCTTCTGACGGGCTCGTTGGCTTAGCGTGGGCATTCACGGAGCGTATCGGAGAGATACCGCCATGCCACTTTGCCTGCATGGACTAGCAAAGCCCCATGGCATAGTCAACGATCGGGGACTGACGTCCACTCGCTCCACCCGGAAATTCTCGGCATCGATTCCCGCATCCCGTGCCCAGACGTGTCGCTACCAGCAACGATGGGGAAACCTCCGAAACAACCCTCCTCCCCCGAGTGCGTGCACCTGAAGGACTTGCCCGATACCATGACAGCCCTCATCCGGTTCAGTCGCCATTGCTGGTTAGTGCCGGATGCCCAGTCAAGTACCAGTACCGAAGGCCCAGCGACCCGCCAAGGGCCCGCGTTCGTCGCGGCTTCGAGCCCGAGACTTGTAACATCAGGGAGATCAAATCCTACGGTGCGTCAAATGCACAAGGTCTCTGCCATTGATGATGGCTCCTCCTAATGAGGCTCGGGCGGCGACTTCCAGGGAGGTGAGATGGCTAGCCCGTTGCTGAGCGATGAGGAACGGAGGGCAGCCTTCGAGAATGGGCCGTTCCACCTGAGCCGCAAGCAGCTATGGCTCGCCGCCGGTATCGCCGTCATTCTCGCAGTCGTAGGTGGCCTTCTCGGCGTCATAGATCCCGACGGCGGCGGCCCGGCCAAGGCCAAGCCCACGCCGGCAGCCTCTTCAAACCTAGCCCCCTCACTGGGGCTGGCCTCCTTCCTGGAGCTTTCTCCCGTCGCCAACAAGCCGGCACCAACCTTCGCCCTCACTGACCAGAATGGACAGCGGGTCTCGATCCAGTCGTTCCGAGGCAAGGTGGTGATCCTCAGCTTCCTTGACGACCGCTGCGGGGCTCTTTGCCCAGTCGTGGACGAAGAGCTATTAGATGCCTCGCGCGACCTCAGCGCCGACGGGAAGGAGACCGTTTTCCTCGCCGTGAACGTCGACGCGGCCGCAGGTACGGTCAGTGACATCCGTGCCTACTCCTCCGCTCACGGTCTAACCGCCATTCCCTCGTGGCGTTTCCTCACCGGGGACAGCGCCGAACTCTCGACGATATGGCAAGCCTATTCTGTCACCGTAGAGCCGGGAGCTCAAGGTGCCCCGTTGACCTACTCCCCGGCCATCTACTTCATCGGACCGACTGGCAACGAGGCGTACAAGGCCACCCCGTTTGCCAACGAACTAGCCAATGGCACGGGAGCGCTGCCGACCTCGAGCGTGAAGCGGTATGGGTCGGGCATCGCCGCCTACGCCTTGCGGCTTCTCTCCAGCAAGGGCCGGTGATGATGCCTGCCCTCAACGATGGGACCGCCGACTCGATGGCGGAGACGCCACATGGTATGAAGAGCTGATGGCCGATTCACCAACCGCGGGTTCCATCGCATCCTCCGCGCCTGACCCGTCTAATCGGCCGCGACGATGGTGGCGAAGGAGAGCGTCCCTGGTGGCTGTCGCCATAGTGGCGGTGCTAGTCGTCGCGGTGGTTACTGATCTGCCGGGCCCAGCGACCCACGCAGCAGCCGTGGCATCGGTCCAGTCGACCCTTCAGGAGATCGAGAGTGACGTTGCCCCGTGCAGTTACGCACTAGATGAGTCATTCAGCCTCGAGCACGACCTCACGAGCGGTAACCTCAGCCAGTCCAAGCAGGGTCTCGCAAAAGGCTTTCTCCAGGATGACTATGATGCCTGCTCCTACACCGACGACAGTCTCGGCGACCTGGCTAGCCTGGGCACAGCTGGCTCAGGCACCAGCGCGGCTCTCACGCGGATCGCCTCCACCGCTCTCACCTGGTGCGTGCAGGACGCGTTCAGAACGATTGCCTACGGCGTTCGCATAACCCAGCACCAAGACGTCGTCACCAACCAAAAGCGCCTCGCGGCTGAAGAATTAGTGCTCAATGTGGAACGAGGCAAGGTCCAGTCCGAGCTCGCCGCTCTCGGACGTCAAGTGAGGAGCAACAATCTGACGCGAATCAAGCTCTGGCGAGCGCCGTGAGCGATCCCTACTCTGCAAGCGGGACCCCCACACGACAAGTGGTCCAGCCGAGAGGCGCGCCACCAGCTAGGCTAGACGAAACCCTCACGTCAGATGCTGGGTGAGCACCCCGGCGAGCCCAATACCCTTCCAGGCTTTGTTTGCCTCAGCCATCTCGATATCGTCGCCCGCACGCACCGGAGGGCAGTAACGCGACCACGATTCCGCCCAGCACCCTGGCCGGACGCAGGCTACCTGGACTCCTTGGGCCACTCATCAAGCCACACTGCGCAGGGTTCTACGAACTAACGCCGGGGCTGACGGTGCAAATAGCCCAGGAAGCAGACGATCAAGAACACGCTGAGAGGGAAACCAACAGTTAGCACTTGAAAACTGAACGCCGAACCACTCACGGCTTCACCTCAAATACGACTGCACTCACAACTCCGGCCACCATCCAGTCACACGACATAAAATAGCACCAGGAAGATCAACTCGACCAGTCCCACGAAAGCGAGAAAGAATCGGAAGCTCTCCAGGTTCGCCCGGAACAGCCGGGCAACTGGCTGCGTGGACCGCGCGGCGCCGCCGTCGCCAGCAATCAGCCGACGGATCCGCATCTCTCGCGCCAAGAGGGTCTCGGCCCAATAGGCGGCCCCCAGAATAAAGGCGGTGTTGATCACCGCCCACCCCACAAAGCACGACGCATACCCGCTGGAGCCCGGATAGAACGGAAGCATGCCCAAGAGCTCACCCAACTGCAAGCCCGCACCGAGTAGGAGGAGGCCCAAGGCCAGCCAGCCAGTCACCTGCCATTCGGCGGCCGAGCCCCGGCGTAACCTCTGGGCACCAACGTATCCAAGCCAAACTGCCAAGATCACCGCGACGAAAATGATGGCCCCAGCCACCCGGGGTGCCGTAATGTCGTGGGGCCGCCAGAGACCTTCGCTATCCACTGACCGGAGGTAGAAATAGGCGAAGGCTAAGGCGGCGAAGGCAAAGGTCAGGATACCGACCAGCAACCGTCCACCAGACCAAATTGCACCTTCCTGTGCCTGGAGTTCGTACTCGAACTCTTCGGCGGGCCCGTTCAGGTGCTTAGGGACGGCAGAACTCCCATAGGCGGGTGTATTAGCCACTGGCGAACTCCCCCGCTCCGCCGGGGAAGGCGGTACCCAGGTCGGCCACGGGCGGCGCATTCTCCTCGCCGTAGCGGTAGGGATCCGAGACCACGACCGGAATCCTGGCGAAGTTCTCAGGGGGAGGCGGCGAGGAAACCTGCCACTCGAGGCCGCGCGACATCCACGGGTTTTCCGGGCAGCGCTTGGGTTCGATGAAGATCGACCAGATGAAGTTGGCTGCGAAGACTATGAACGAGCTGGCGAGCAGATACGCCGAAATTGACGCCCAGTCATTCAGACCCTGGAGGTTCTGCGCATACTCAAACACGCGCCGTGGCTGGTCGAGGAAGCCGAGTATGAACATGGGGAAGAAGGTGGAGTTGAAAAGGATGAACATCATCCAGAAGTGGATCTTCGCCAGCCGGTCATTCAGCTTATATCCGGTCATCTTGGGAATCCAGTAGTAGAGGCCGCCGAAGAAGGCGAAGACCAGACCGCCCATGATCGTGTAGTGGAAGTGGGCGAGGACGAAGAAGGAGCCGTGCACAGTCACGTCGACTGGCACATCCGAGAGGTACACCCCGGTGATCCCGCCGATCAGGAAGTTGAAATAAAAGGCAAGCGCGAAAAGCATAGGCACTTCGAAGCGCATCTTCGCCTTCCAGAGCGTCCCCATCCCGGTGAGGAAGATCAAACCGGTGGGGATCGAAATGAGCTCTGTGGTCAGCATGAACAGAGGGCGCATGTCTGGATCGATTCCGCTCTGGAAGAGGTGGTGCTGCCAGACGAAGAAGGAGAGCAGAGTGATCCCGGCCAGTCCGGCCGCGGTGGTACGGTAGGCGAAGAGCGGCTTGCGGCAGAAGGTGGTGATGATCTCCGCGATTATCCCCATGCCGGGCAGTGCCATGATGTAGACCTCGGGGTGGCCGAAGAACCAGAAGAGGTTCTCCCAAAGGAACGAACTGCCCCCGTGGTCATTCACAAAAAATGCCGTCTCGGCTGCCCGATCAAGCACCCCGAAGAAGCAGGCGATGAAGAGCCAGGGAGTGGCCAGTGTCATCAGTCCGGTGGTCATGAGCATCGACCAGACGAACATCGGCATCCGTGACCAGGTCATCCCCGGCGCACGGTAGTGAATGATCGTTACGGCAAGGTTGAACCCAGCCATGATCATGCCGGTCCCGATGATGGCGAAGCCAACCAGGTAGCAGTCGATGCCCGCCATGTCCTGCGTCTGGAGAGGCGCGTAGCCGGTCCAGCCAGTGTCAAAGCCCCCGAAGCCGAAGGAGGCGACAATGCACATAAGACCAGTCATGAACATCCAGAACGAGGCCGCCTCTATTCGGGGGAATGCCATCCGCCGGGAGCCGATCATGAGAGGCACAAGAAAGTTGCCCAGCGGTCCCAGGACCAGTGAACTGGCCATCATCATCATGATCGTGCCGTGAGCGCTGACGATCTGCAGATAGACATCCGGACTGATGATGTGGTTGGTGGGCGACAGCAACTCAGTGCGAATGCCCATGGCCAGCAGGCCGCCTGTGAATAGGAACAACAGGACCCCGATCAGATACTGAAGTCCAACCACCTTGTGGTCGACGGTAAACCTGAGATAGCGGATCCACCCCACGTCGGCCCTGGGCTCAGCGAGCTCGCGACCCATGACCTTAGCAATTGGGTAGTTAAGAGCCCCGATGCCGCCGAGCCAGCCAAGGAGCCCGAAGAGTAGCCCGAGTACCGCCGCCCAGTCGTTCTGGAATATGACCGCTGACTCGATCCTGTTGCCAACCCAGGTACCAAGCCAGAATCCCACCAAGAGCCCGACCAGGGCCGTGCCAATATGCTGGCCCATCCAGACTGGCCGCTTGCGAGGCGGCACCGTCACCTGCGCTGGTTGAAGTGCGTCCGGCGGCGGTGCGACGGAGACCGTCTGGGTCACCCCAGTTCCCTCCCTGTTCTGAGTGACGCATCCCAGCAGAACCGCGCGCTGCATAGGTCAGTTGCGCGCCGACGGACATCAGCACCAATGCCGTCCCGCTCCACCTCTTCGGGCAGCGTGTGCACGCTAGCGGACCTTCCCCTTGTAGGGCGCCGCTTCTTCCTTCGAGAACTGGTCCTGGCCCGGTCCATATGGGTACCGGTTACCCTCGGCCGCGCCGAAGGCTGCAGGATTGGCCGATGGTGTGTAGGTCAAGGAGTAAGTCGGCAGTGTCTTCGTCAAAGGCGCCAGGCGTTTCTCAGTAGAAGTCGCCCAAGACACAAAGCCAGCCTTGGGGACCACTTTCCCATAGTCGTACATCGCGCCATGCCAGATCCCGCAGAGTTCGTCGCAGCGGACCACGAAGCCCCCGGTCTTGAGCGCCTCCGTATACGCCACGTTGTCACTGTCAGGGTTGGCGTCAGCCTTTACACCCAATTGGTAGGCCCAGAAGTCGTGGATGACGTCCAAGGACGTGACGTGGAATTCGATCGGAGTATTGACTGGCAAAATGAGATCGGTCGTCTCGAAGCCCCCGTATGACGGATAGCGGTAGGTCCAGCGCCACTGCTGCCCTATGACTTGAACCTGGAGAATGTGACTTGAACTTATCTTCCAGATCGGCGCCTGGCCTTCGCCGCCCCCTGCCCCCGCCGGCGCAACGAGTTGGTATGTGCCGAAACCGAACACAGCCATGATAAGCGCGGAACTCACCGCGAGCCACGCGATCTGAACCCCTGCGTGGCCATGGAGCGGCGGCCCATCGGTGATGGGATCGCCCTTGTGGTGGTGCCAGTTGATGGTCGCGTACACGAGGTACACCCAGATGGCCAAGACTACCGGGATGGCGATGACGGAGAGCACGTTGGCGTCGAAGGAGGCGCCGATGGCCGACGTTGTCATGTTCCCCGGAGGCATGTGGGGGCCGACCAAGAACCAGAAAAGTGGATCGATCACCACGGACAGCACGAACCAGGGAACGATTATGTTCCGCCAGTGGTGTTCGCCCGGAGCGCCAGCCATCCCCCCGCCTGGTCTAGCAGCCGTGCTCAAGCGTTGACTACCTTCAGGAAGCCCGTCATGTGTCCGACCGTCGCCATCGGGCCGCCCTGGCCGTCGAAATACGAGAATCCGCAGGGGATCTCACACTGCCAGTTGTAGGTCCCCGGCCCAGGGGTCATGAAGCTGAACTTGGTGATCGTGTGGTAGTAGTTCGTGGTACAGGCGGACGCCGGGCAGAGGTGATTCAGCGGGGTCAGCGGCGACAGGCCCTGGAATGGCACGTCGATCCCCAGCTGGGGAACGGTGAACGAGTGCCCCACGTACGGGAATACGTTGGAGTCCATGACCGACACGGTCTCCGTCTTCCCACTGAGCTCTTGGACCGTGATCTTGTCGCCGATGATGCCTGACACCCCTCCGAAGAACTCGTTGCGGAACGGGTCGCCAGTGTCGTACTCGTAGGCGGTTACGTTGATCCGCGTGTGGGCGGGAAATTCCCAGAGCGTCGACTCCACCCACTTCCCCCCGGGTGTCTTGGCCATGTAGGTGACCGATGGCGCCTCCGGGCCGAAGCCAGTGGCGCCGTTAGTCTGGATCGTCATATTGATCGCGGATCCAGCTGAATGGCCGGCTCCGTAGTCGATGTATTGCGGGTTTCCTTCCGCCCCAGCAGAGTGAGCGGCGATGTTAATGACGAAGAAGGCGGCCCCGAAGGCAACGATCCCAACCAGCACTGCCGCGATCGCCAGCCTCGCAGTCCGGGTCACAGCGGCATCCCCGAAGGCCAAGACCTCGATGCTGATCTCGCCACGAAGTGTCCCCCAGTTGACCCTTGGTCAGATTCGGAGACTGTCGAGTGGCTAGCTAGCCTGATGTGACCGAATCCAGCGTCCTGGCGGTTCGGCGAACACCAGCCTGACTTCCGCAGGGCAGCCGATGCCGGCATTCTAGATCGGAGGGGATCACTGGTGCAACCCTCCGCCATAATTTGAGGCTGCCCGCAGCAGGAAGCGGGTTCTGGTGTGACTTCCCCCGATGGTGAACCCAGCTATCACCGATGATCTCAACCGCGCCACCTCGCGGTCGGCTCTGGTCCTCGATATGAGCCGGACGATAAACTCGAGGTAGTGATCACGCCAGGTGACCATGAGGACACGACCGCCTTCCCCGACGCCGAGGCCCGAGGTGAATTGGAGGCGGGGCAGGGTCTTCCCAGTCCCAAGGGCGTGAGCCGAAGGACCTGGATGATCATCGGGGTGTGGATGGTAGTGGTCGCTGCCTTCTTCATCCTGGTGGGGTATCTCGGCGCCCACAACTTCTGAGGCGTCCCGGCTGAGCGCTCCGCGGCAGGCCAAAGACGGCTCTCACGAGCCGATCTATACTCACCAGAATGCCTGTTCCGGCCGACGATGTCCAATTGGCCAAGATGCTCGGGCTGGCTGACGACGGGGACGGTGGAGTGGCGGCCGAGCCCCAGACCAGCGGCTCGCCTCTGGGCCTTGCAGATCCCCCGGCGCCCACGGGTTTGAGTCGAAGGGCCTGGCTGATCGCGGGAGTGGTCCTGTTGGTGGCCATCGTGTTCTACATGGTGGTGGCCAGCACGGCCGGCAACTCCTGAATGGGCGTGGGAGGACCGCAACGGCGACCGCTTTAGTTCGCTGACGCCGGACGCCTCTCGGTCACCAGCCCCCCAGCCAGATCCGTCCTCGGTCGAGGCCACTCCCGGCGGTGGTCCCTCGATCGCACCGCTGAGCCACGGCTAGGCTCCGAGCGACCGGGGCTCTAGGTTCGAGCCACTCAGATGTCGGGGCTGTAGCTCTGCTCGGTGGCCACGGGCAGTCCCCACCCCGCTAACCAACTGCGCCGGGTGGCCCCGACCTGGACCGCCCGCGCAGCATGGTGTCGATCAGAGCTTCGCCTCCACCTTCCTCTCGTATCGCTCGGCGGATGACCACAAAAAGCGCCGGAAGGGCCCAGAAGTCACCGCAGACCCAGAGGATGGCTGCTCCGATCTGCTGGTCCGCAAAGGGCGCCAGGGTGACCCCAACTACATGGTTGTAGACGACGTACCAGGAGCTACTGCTGAAGATGCTCAGCGCCATCGCCAGGATGATCATGACGACATTGGTTGTGACGATGGCCCAGATCTGGCCGAGCGCAGTGAGCCCGGGCTTGATAGGGAACGATGGGATGATCTGAAGCCAGAAGAGCACCCCGACCAAGATGTAGCTCGAGTACATCAGCCAGGTGTGGACAGTCAGGTTCGTCTCGGCCAGATCGAAAAGCGGCGGCAGGTGCCAGCCAACCATGACCACGTTGAAGAGCACCACGGCGACCCAGCCCTGGCGCAGAAACCTGCCCAGCTCCCGCAGTGGCCGCGCCCAGCCACCATGCCGGATCGCTTGTCCGGCGGCCACCCTGATCTTCTGGGGACCCGAAAAGCGCAGCGGATCCCAGGGCGCGCCCAGGACGATGAGAATTGGAGCGAAGAACATGATCAGAATGTGCTGGATCATGTGAATGAAAAAGTACTTGTAGGCCCAGTAGTCGATCGGCGAAACGATCGCGACAAGAAATAGACCGAGCCCGCTGTAAAAGGTCAGCGAGCGAAGTCGCAGCGACCCGCCGGACTCCGGGTCCGACCGCTCCCCTAGGTGCCGCAGGCCGACTTCGTGGAGGACCACGATCACACCCACGACCAGAATGAAGGGGTCGAAAGTCCAGTGCTGGATCACGTAGTACCTCTCGCGCAGATTGCAATATCCTGATACAGGAAGCTCGGCAAACCACCAACCTCAGGGGGACTCACGGTCCGAGTTCGGGAGTGACGCGGTGCGTAGGCTTCCAGCGCCTCAGATTGGCCGGCGAATCGTGCGCTGCAGGCACGGCAGGTCAGATCCATCGTCGACCACCTTCAACGGTTCGCTGTCAGGGAGGTCAGTCTAGTCGAGCCCCAGTCGCCAGGGCGGAGGTGAGCGTCGGGATTGCCTCTGCAGCGGGCGGTCCGAGCTGGTGAGAGGTGGAGACGACTGGGTCGGACTCACGGACTACTCCTTCTCCTCGACGACCAAGCCCACATAGGATGCCAATGCTTCGGAGAGGTCGAGCAGTTGAAGATGATCTATAAGCGCCCCCCGGAGGCCTCCGATTCCGTGCGCTGCCATGATTGACGAGTCCCTGAGGTCGACCCCTTCGGTCTTGGCCTCGTGGAAGAGCGCCCCAGTAAGAGTGCATCGGTCGAATTGGCAGCCACGCAGATCGACCCCATGGAAGTCCGCTCCGTCCATCTCACAGTCGGCGAAGAGAACTTTGGCCTTCGTCAGGAACCGGAAGCTGGATAGAGACAGCTTGCATCTCACGAATTGCACGTCGAGGAGCCCGGATGAATTCACGTCGAACCCCATCATCTGGCAGTCTTGAAACGTCACGCGCGTCAGGGAAGCCTCGCTCCACCGAGCATTTGCCAGACTGCAGTCCGAGAAGGTTACATCGCCCAGGGAGGCCCGAGCGTACCGGGACTCGCTCAGATCGGTACGGGTGATTCTGGCTCCATCAACCATGAGTGGCCCCACCGAGCTAGCCAGGGTGGCGCCGTGCAGCGAGACGCTCCTCACCTCGCCCATGAAAGCTTCGGCCTCGACAGCCGTCAGCTCCGCAGGCACACGGGGCGAGAAAATCCTCCTGCTACGCCCTTCGCCGAGCTTTGAAGGGGTCACTCAGCACCGACAGTCGCAACCAGGATCGGAGTCATTCCGTGTCCCCGGTCACACCAGGGGTGCCCTGCCGGCTCGCTGCTTTCCGGTCCTCGACCTCGCCTTGGAATGGTCGCACCTAAATGGCAAGGTGCAGGCCCTGGCGGCTCATCCGCTGTACCCAAGCGCTGAGCCCGGACCAGGAGCCCTGAAGATCCAACATCCTCTGGTGGGTTCTTCGCATTCGGGGAACGGCTCCGTTGTGGTGGGCACCACGCCGTCCTCGGGCCGGACACTACCGCCGGGTTCCCAGGCTGTTCGCGACCGGCAAAATCCCCGGCGCCGTCAGCCTTAAGGCTTGGTAGGAGGCAGTGACTTTCCGCCTCGTCGCGTCCGTGATCTCGGCGGAAGGCGTTGCCCCTCGGGGTCGGCCTCCGGCGACCGATACGGATGGAATCTCGCAGAGGAGCAGCCGACCCACGATCAGATCCCCGGAAATGGGTCCGTCAGCGACCCCAGCACCCACGCTCCCCCGGCCTCCTTGAGCTGCTCAGCGCTGTAGTGTCCGGTGGCAACTCCAACCGAGGTGCCGCCCGCCCGATTGGTCGCCTCCATGTCCCGGGGCGTGTCCCCCACCACCATCACCTCCTTCCGGCTCAACACCTTTCCATGCAGCCGGCCGGCCTTTTCGATGGCCAGCTTGGTGAGCTCAGCGCGGTCGGGCGAATCGGAGCCGTAGGCACCGAAAATGAAGAACCGGTTGAGATTGCCGGGCATCATTTTGGTTCTGGCGGCGCCCTCCATGGCTCCCGAGACGACACCGAGGATGATCCCGGCGGCGCTCAGACGGGTGAGAGTGTCCTCCACCCCATCGAAGACGCGGTAGTCCTTGGATGTCCAGATGTCCTCGGCCAGGTGAAGCAGGTACTGGGCATAGACGGCGACCATCTCGCTGGGACTGGGCTGGCGGCCCAGCACCGCTTCGAAGGTCTCGGTGCCGACTTCGGGGTCGGTCTCCCCGGCCGAGGTGTGTTTGCCGATGTCGGCCTCGACCCCGTAGAGCTTGTCGAAGGCGTAGGCCCAGCTGCGGGCACCGGCGCCCCCAGTGTGCACCAGGGTCTCGTCAATGTCGAAGAGCACCGCGGCTGGCTTGGTCATGGGGACCGCTTCTCGATTGCACCGGACGTCTCCCCTATCACCGGCTGGCAGCCTTTTCATCGTGGCCGCCGAACTGCTTGCGCATGGCCGAGAGCGCCTGGTTGGCGAATTCGTCGAGACCCCGGGATGAGAAACGGGAATAGAGAGCGGCGGTCAGAACCGGGGTCGGTACGCCCTCGTCGATCGCCGCGATCGAGGTCCACCGGCCCTCTCCCGAATCAGACACTCGACCCTTGAACCCGGACAGGTCCGGTGACTCCTGCAGAGCAATCGCCGTCAGGTCTAGCAGCCACGATTCGACCACGCTGCCGCGACGCCAGAGCTCGGCGACCGCGGCGGTGTCAATATTAAATTGGTAGAACTCCGGCTCTTCCATGGGCGCGGTCTCGGCGTCGGCGTCTTGCAGGTGGGCGCCGGCGTCGGCGTTGTGGAGAATGTTGAGCCCCTCCGCCAGGGCGGCCATCATTCCGTACTCGATCCCGTTGTGGACCATCTTCACGAAGTGTCCGGCGCCGTTAGGACCGCAGTGCAGATACCCCTGTTCGCTCGGGCCCGGGACTCCCTTGCGCCCGGGCGTTCTGGGCGCCGCATCCACGCCGGGGGCGATTGTCGCGAAGATCGGTTGGAGGTGTGCGTAGGCGTCTTTCTCGCCACCGATCATCAGGCAGTAGCCACGGTCGAGACCGAATACCCCCCCGCTTGTGCCGCAGTCGACCAGCCGGATCCCCTGCTTGGCGAGCTTAGCGGCCCGGCGGATGTCGTCCCGGTAGTAGGAGTTGCCACCATCTACGATGATGTCGCCCTTCGCCATGCCCTTGGCCAGTTCGGTGATGGTGGAGTCGGTGATCTCGCCGGCCGGCACCATCACCCAGGCCGCTCGGGGCGGGGTCAACTTGGCCACGAAGTCAGCCATCGAGCTGGCCCCGGTCGCTCCCTCTGCCTCCAGCTGCTTGACGACGGCGGGGTTTAGGTCGAAGACGACGCACCGGTGGCCGTCGCGCATCAGACGGCGGACCAGATTGGCACCCATCCGTCCCAGACCGACCATGCCTAGCTGCATCGGCTTACTGCTGGCCATGCCTTCCTCCTTGATCATGCGTCTCTCTTTGAATTTCAGCTCTCGCCTACGCCAGCGGCGGAGTCCAGCCATGGCTCCTGCCAGGCGGGATGCCCCCTGACCAAGATCTTGGCCTGCGGTGGTCCCCATGATCCCTCGGAGTAGCGGTGCAGGGGGGGTGGTGCACTCAGCAGTGGCTGAACAATCCTCCAGGTCTCCTCGACGCTGTCCTCCCTGGTGAAGAGCCGCTGGTCTCCGCGCATGGCATTGTCCAGCAGGCGCTCATACGGGCTGAGCGGCTGACCCAGCTCGTTGGCGAAGGAGAGGTCCAGGTGCACCGGCTGGGTGATCCGGCGACCGCTGCCCTGCGAGGTGAGGATGATCCGAAGGCCCGGATCTGGGTCGATCCGCAGCACCACCTGGTTGGCATCGGCGTGGATGGCACCACCCAGAAAGGCCAGCTGGGGCGGATGACGGAACACCAGTCGGACCTCAGTCACCCGCTCGGCCATCGCCTTGCCGGCCCGGATGAAGAACGGCACTCCCAGCCAGCGCCAGTTGTCGACGCCCAGGCGAACGGCGACGTAGGTCTCGGTCTGGGACCGCTTGGCCACTCCGGGTACCTCGCCGTAACCACGGTACTGACCGCGCACACAGTGAGCGGGATCGGCGTCCGAGATGGCCCGGAAGACCTCCACCTTCTTGTTGCGGAGCGCGTCTGCGTCGGACCCAGCCGGGGGCTCCATGGCGATCAGCGCCAGGACCTGGAGCAGGTGATTCTGGACCACGTCGCGCAGCGCTCCAACGGCATCGTAGAAGGCTCCCCGGTCCTCGACGCCGAAGTCCTCGGCCAGGGTGATCTGGACGCTGGCCACGTGGTCGCGGTTCCACACCGGTTCGAGCAGGTCGTTGGCGAAGCGCAGAAATTGAATGTCCATCACCGGTTCCTTCCCAAGGAAGTGGTCAACCCGCAGGATCTGGTCCTCCTGAAGCAGGGACCGCAGCTCCCCGTTGAGAGCCCGAGCCGACGCCAGATCGTGGCCGAAGGGCTTCTCCACCGCCACCAGGGCCCCCTCGGTCAGACCGGCCCTGGCGAGCGCCTCGACGATCGGAGCGAAGAGCGAAGGAGGGGTCTCCAGGTAGAACAAAGGCTTGGCGACTCCCTTCAGACGCCGGGCCAAGCGCTGGTAGGTCGCCGGATCATCGAAGTCGCCGGAGAGATAGAAGAGCCGCTTCGCGAACCGCGAGAACTGGGCCTGGGTGAACTTCTGCCCACCAGCAGTCAGTGCCTGCCGGGCGTGCTCCCGCAGCGCCTCCTCCGACCACTTGTCCTTGGCCACCCCGATCACCGGGCAGTCGAGCCGTCCCCGCTCCTCCAGCCGATAGAGGGCTTGGAAGGTCATCTTGCGGGCCAGGTCCCCGGTGATGCCAAAGATCACCAGCGCCCCAGCTGCCGGTGGGCTCGAGTTGGGCAATCTCGCCTCCAATCCTTCCGGTCTCGCCTCGAAGGCGAGCTCGGGCCCTCGATGATCAGCTGGAACCCAAAGTGCCACGGCCCGCAGGCTCCACGATACCGCCTCGATCTTGCAGAACGCCGCCATGCTCAGCGACAGCCGCCCATCCCAGGTGCGGCGCCCACCGGCGGCTGACCAGGACTTCCGACCGGATGCTTATCTTGGACAGATGGCGACGCAGACCCGGGACAGTCAGGGGTAGGTGATGGGGAGCCCTCCGTCAGGCGAGCAGTTCGAGATCAGCTGGGGTGAACAGCGAGCCACCATCGTGGAAGTTGGTGGGGGCGTCCGCGAGTATTGCTGGGGCGACCGGTCAGTCTTTGATCCTTACCCCGTCGACGCCATGTGTGACGGAGCGCACGGAGCCCCACTGATTCCCTGGCCCAACCGCTTGGCCGACGGTCGCTACCGGTTCGACGGGGTCGACTACCAGGTGGCGCTGACCGAGCCCGCGAAGCAGAACGCCATCCACGGATTCCTCCAGTGGCGCCCCTGGTCCCGGAGACTCCAGAAGAAGTCCGAGGTCACCATGGGGATCCGCCTATTCCCCCTCCAGGGGTTCCCGTTCCTGCTCGACGTCGAGGTGGAGTACCGCCTCACCGAGGACGGACTCAGAGTCAAGACCACTGCCACCAATCTGGGCGAGCGCCCTTGCCCGTACGGCGCCGGACATCATCCGTATCTCTCGGCGGGTCCCGGAGCGCTCAACGACTGCAGCCTGGAGCTGGACGCCCAGACCCGGATCGTCACCGACCCGAACCGCCAGCTTCCAGTGGGCACTGAACCCGTGGGAAGTACCCCCTACGACTTCCGAGGCGGCCGATCGCTGGGGGCCCTCGAAGTTGACTTCGCCTTCACCGGACTGGCTCGCGACGCGGACGGGCGCTCCTGGGCCAGGCTGATGGGCACCGATGGACACCGGGCTGAGCTGTGGGTGGACGAGAGCTACCCGATCATCGAGATCTACACCGGCGACACCCTGGCGCCCGACCGGCGCCGACGGGGACTGGGCACCGAGCCGATGACCTGTCCCCCCAACGCCTTCCAGAGCGGCGAAGGAGTAATCCGGCTGGAGCCCGGTCAGGCAGTCAGCACGACCTGGGGGGCTCGGTTGACCTGAAGGAAGCCGGGAGAACTGAGCACCCATCCCCTCGACCTGGCCGCCTGCTGTTGGGGCCGAGTTCAGAGTGGGTCACCCGGCAGCCTGACAAGTGGGTGATTCTCCATCCACAGTCAAGGTTGTGACTTCCACGTGCACTGCCCACCCCGCCGCACAGTCTGCGCGGGCCATGGCCCCGAAGCGGGCCACCACGGTCGATGAATCAAGAAGTGGTGCTCTCCCTCGTGTCCCTGCGGCTGACCCCCAGGTAGACGACCAGTAGCACCATCGGAATCGCTAGGACTAGGGCGACCGTTCCCCGGCCCCAGTCCAGCCCGCCAAAATCTTTCGGCACTCCCAGCCAGTCCGCAAACGAGGCGCCGATCGGCCGGGTCAGGACATAGGCGACCCAGAAGGCCAGCACCGAGTTGAGCTTGAACAACCAAAAGCAAAGGCCGGGGATCAGGAATAAGGCGACAAACAGCAGCCCCGAGGCGAAGTAACCGATTTGCAGGGTGGTCGCCGTCAAATCGCCCACCGCCGTCCCCAGCGCGAAGGTGGCTAGGACGGTCGCCCAGTAGAACAGCTCGCGTCGACGATTGAAGATGCTGTGGATGGACAGAGTCCCTTCGCTGCGGTGCCAGGCGCCAAAGATGAGGATGAGGATGACGAAGAAGAGGGCACTCGAGGCGAAGTAGGGAACGCCCAACTCCACGTGCAATCCGTCGGCGGCCATGGTGCCGAACACCGCCACCATCGCCACGGCTAGCCAATACGACCAGGCGATGTACTTGCTCACCCAGAACTGAAGGAGCAGAGCAGCCAGCAGCCCCAAGGTGCCGAGTGAACCCGCGAGTATCGGATTGAACCGGTGGGCCAGGAAGTCTGAGGTGGCCTCTCCCATCCCCGTGCTCAAGATCTTGATGAGCCAGAAGTAGACGGTGATCACCTCCGGAACCTTCCCCTTCAGGGCTGGACGCGGACCGGCGGTAGCGACCTTCCGGTCAACGGTGGTCCAAGGGTGGTGCGCCATTGACTCATCTCCTCGGACAAGAGGGCAGGGCGTCCTCTTCCCCAAGCTCAGTTCCGTTACCTCGATCAGTGCGGAATCGTATGGGAGAGAACGACGAGTCCCACCGGTGCGCCTTCACCGACCGAAGCCGGAGGTACCTTTACTGGGGGCGGGCTGCCCCGGACCCCAGCTTGTGAACTGAAGGAGGACGCCCCCCCAATCGCCTGCTGGCAGACTGGGCTTGGCAACCCTCCCACCCGCTCACTTAGGAGGTTCTCGCCGGTTCCGCCTTTGGGGACGAGCCGTCTGCTCTCCGCTTCCGCGTTGCTACCAGCCTCCTTTATGGCAAGACCGACGAGCAGCGCTGGGAGGCGCTCCGCAGCTCGCAGCCCTGCCGGCTGCCCTGGATCGCCGACGCCCTGACGCAGCTCCGGGAAGGACTTGCCCCACTGCGCTAGCTGCCGGCGGGCTCGCGACCGGTAGGGATGGCTTCTACGGCGCATTCAGTGGGGCTTTGTCTGGGCTCCAAGAGCAAAGTCCAGCAGGATTCCCGTGGCGTCGAGATTCCTGGCAACCCGGCCGATCACGAAGGCGGGCATGTATTGAGGTCCGCCTGGCCAGCCATGTCCTCAGCCCTTGATCCGGTACAACACCACCCGGGCGCCGCCTGGGCCGGCCCAGGTCAGGCGATCCACCGTGAGATCTCCCACCTCTCCCAATTCCGGCTCCACCAACGGCGCTCCGGTATAGCCGTTGGCGGCTGCCCAGTCGGCGGCGAGCAGCTCCGCTGCCACCACCTCGCGTCGTCCGGAGCCGATCAGGACCGGCCGGGTGCAGCGCCGTGCCATCCACGCCATGGGCCCCTTCCCGTAGCCTCCCCGATACGGTGAGAGCTGGTCGGCGGTGCCCTCGAAACAGAGCACCTGGGTCCCGCCGGGCGGTCTGACCATCTGCCGGCGACTCGCCTCCCGGGCGGTCCCCGCGACCAGAACCAGCCCGGCGGCTGCGATCACACCGTACCGAGCCAACCGCTCTGCGAAGCAAGCGCCATTCGAAAGGCCGACCAGGACGGTCTCCCCCGACTGGGCGGTTCGGTCGGCAACCAGCCGATCGACCAGCTCCGCGACGAAGGCAGCATCGTCGATCCCATCAGTTCGGCCCCGACCGGCGTCATCCCACATCTCCTGGCAGCCGTCAGGGAACACGGTCGCGAACCCCGCCGCGGGTCCACGCTCGGCCAGACCGGTCCAGGCCGCCATGAGTGGTCCGCTCAGTCCCGATCCGTGGAAGACCAAGAGCAACGGCGCCGGCTGCCCAATGGCTGGCGCCACCCAATAGGTACGCTCGCTCCCTAAGACCCTGATCGAGTGCCGCTCCAGACTGGTCGGCAACTGCCATCTACTCCGACCACCAGTCACTCGTCCATCCCTCCTGAGCAAGCACCCACGTCGGGCAAAGCTGCGGAATCGACGGTAGCGGATCCGGCCGGAACAGTTGACTTCCCAGCGACCTGCGACCGGCTACGATCACCGGGATGGGACGCCGCAGCACTCCGCCATTCCGAGCCGATCACGTGGGTAGCCTTCTGCGACCTGAGTCAGTTCACCGAGCAAGGAGTGAGGCGGCTGCCGGGCGGATCACCCCAGAAGATCTGCGGGCGGTCGAGGACGACGCGATCCGGACCGCGGTGAAGATGCAGGAGGGCGTCGGCCTCCAGTCGGCCACCGACGGCGAGTTCCGACGGGCGTCCTGGCATATGGACTTCATCTACCAGCTGGGGGGCATCTCCAAGGCCGACGAAAACCTGCGGGTGGATTTCCGCAACAGCGACGGCAGCATCGAGTTCACCTCGGCGGCGCTCAAGGTCCACGACCGGATTCGGCTCGATCAGCCCATCTTCACCGAGGCCTTCAAATTCCTCCAGGGCTGCGTGACCACCGCCACCCCCAAGCTGACCATCCCCTCGCCCAGCATGGTGCACTACCGCGGCGGCCGGGCCGCCATCGACCCCGAGGTCTACCCAGAGCTGGACGAGTTCTGGGCCGATCTGAGCGCCGCCTACGCCGCCGAGATCCGCGCTCTCTCCGCTCTCGGCTGCACCTATCTGCAGCTGGACGACACCAGCCTCGCCTACCTCAACGACCCGCGCCAGCGGGAGCTCCTCAAGAGTCAGGGGGCAGACGCCGAGCACCAGCACCTGATCAATATCCGCCAGATCAACGCGGCCATCGCCGACCGGCCCAAGGGCATGGTGGTAACCGCCCACTCCTGCCGGGGGAACTTCCGCTCCTACTGGGCGGCGGAGGGCGGCTACGATTTCGTGGCCGAGGCGCTCTTCAGCGAGTTGCAGGTCGACGGGTTCTTCCTGGAATTCGATGACGCCCGGTCGGGAAGCTTCGCCCCCCTGCGCTTCGTGCCCCCGGGCAAGATGGTCGTATTGGGGCTGATCACCACAAAGCGGGGAGCACTCGAGAGCAAGGACGACCTGAAGCGCCGGATCGAAGAGGCGAGCAGATACGTCCCTTTGGAGCAACTCTGCCTCTCCCCCCAGTGCGGCTTCTCCTCGACCGTAGAGGGGAATCAGCTGACCGTCGAGGACCAGCTCGCCAAGCTCCGCCTGGTGGTCGAGACTGCCGAAGAAGTCTGGGGCTGAGCCGAGGGCCTGAACCGGCCCGCTGACCCCCCGAACCTCATGGGGCGCGGAGCCTCAGGTTTCCTCGGTTTTACCTACCCGGGTGGCGGTCGCCCTCAGAAGAGCCAGGGGACCAGCCGTCTGGTGCTCTGGTGGTAGTCGCGGTAAGCGTCTCCGAACCTGGCAGACAGGGCGATTTCTTCAACGTGGATACGGTAGGAGTAGGCGCCTAACGGAAGCAGCAGCGCCGCCAGGGCCAGCCAATTCGCGCAGACCAGGGCGACGCCGACCAGGGTGAGCAGGCTGCCTGAGTACGAGGGGTGCCTCACCCAGCGGTAGGGACCAGCCGCCACCAGTCGTTGCTGGGACTGGACGCCAACCGTGACCGTGAACGCCGATCCTAGGACAGCAACCGCCCACCAGCGCAGGGCGAGGCCGATCACCATCAGAGCCAGACCAACCTCCAATAGCGACTCGTTGCCATTCCCAATTGAGAGTTCGGTGAGGACGTACGACGAGGCCAGTCCGATCCCCACCGAGGTCCACACCGAGGCGATCAGGAGTCGCATCGACCCAATGTCCTGATTGGTGGCGCTTGGCGGCAGCCGCCGATGCTGCTGCAGCCAGACCTCGCCGCCGACCCAGATCAGGAAAATCGCCCAGAAGGCGAATACCGCGCCAGAGCCCGCGCCGGGCAGACCGGCGGGTTCCAAGCCCCCTATATCAAGGATGGCCGCGGTCACTTCTGGGCGAGCTCATGACTCCTCCAAGAGCCGCCCAAAGGCCCCCAAATAACTGTCGTCACCCGACGCCTTCCGCAGCAGCCAGTACTCGGCTCCCCAGAAGAGGTAGGCCTCCAACGCCAGCATGCCCTCGGCCTGGCCCAGGCAGGCGTTGTAGTTGTCGATCACCCGCTCAGGGGGACAGCTGTAGGGGACCAACCCCCGCGGACTTGGTGGCACCGTCACCACCTCCCAAGGTTCCGCCTGACCCTCGGAGATCATCACCCGGCGCCCCGAGCCCTCAGCCCAACGGCTTATCCGGCGCCAGGCGCCCCGACGCCAGGGGAGTCGACCCCCATCCAGATAGAGCGCCAGTCCCCCGGCCCCGAGCACGGCATGCCTTGGGTAGTAGTCGATTCCCAGGACGTCGGTCAGCTGCTGGGCAACCAAGAGAGAGTCGCCCTGGTCGCGGGTGCGCCACCTCTGCATCCAACTGACCGGTGTCGAAGTGGGAAGGAAGCCGTTCATCATGATCGGCCGAGTTGGGTCGGCGGCTCGCGCTGCCGCCACCTCGCTGGCCACCAGCCCAGCTCCCAGCCGCCAGGAGTGCTCCAGCCCGAGCGGATCCGCCGCCTCGTGTTCCACCTGCCACCCGACGATGGCCGGGCAGGTCCGGTACCGGTCGACGATCTTGGTGACGAATTCGCCAGCTGCGCCAGCCAGTCCTGGGTGACTCAGAGCCGTCACCAGTGAGTGCTCGGGCAGATCGCGGGCGAGAAAGTGGTCGGGAACGAAAAACTCCGGGTAACCAAAGTTCTTGATCGCCCCCACCGACAGAATGATCTGCTTACCTGCGGCCTCCGCCAGCTCCACCTGCAGATCAAGCTCGGCTGTGTCGAAGGCGCCCGGGGAAACCTCGATCCGACGCCAGTGGGCAGCCAGACGCAAAAGCTCGAAGGGATAGTCCAGCAGCTCCCGTAGAGTTACCCCAGGGTCCATCCCCAAAGCCTCCGCCTGGAGGGGACGGAAGCTGACACCGAGCTTGGTGGCACCTCGGGGGCGGATCGGGCGGTCCCGCCAGGCATCGCTGGGACGGCGCGCCGAGGCGCTGATCCGTAGCTCAGCCACCAGCGGGGCGACCGCCAGACCGATGGCTGCGACTCCCATCCAGCGTCCCCAACGCCGACCGCGGTGGCTCATGCTGGTCTCACCACCTCGGGCGCGGCCGAGAAGTACTCGAACACTAGGATCGACAAAAACAACCAAGAAGGTATGAACTTCCCCGCCCCCGAGCGCAGTGAGTCACGCTGGCTGGAGTAGGCGTTCCAGGCCCGGATCTTGGAGCGGAGCCGCCGCCCGATGAACACCTTGTGGGTGGGTCGGGAGCGCATCGAGGCCTCGGGAAAGTCATTGGGCATGGCTCGAAACCGGACCATCACCTGAACCAGCGCCAAGGGCAGGGAGCTGTACCAGAGCTTCATGGTCGGGAACCTAGTGGCCCGCAGCTCGGTGAGGATCTGGGCGCAGGCGACGTGGTCCGGATGACCGTAGAGTCCCGCCAGGTCGTAGGTGATCACCAGGTCCGGCCTCCAGGCTTCGATCTCCGATGCAAGCCAGGAGCTGACCTCGTCCCGATGGGCGTCGAGGGTGCCGTCGGAGAATCCTCCTTGGATCAGTGGGTCGATGCCCAGCAGATCGGCGGCTCGGCGCGCCTCCGCCGACCGGAGCTCCGCCAACCCGGGTCGCGGCTGACCGTCGATAGTCCCCAGCTCCCCCCGGGTCAAGATCACCAGCGCCACCGGTGCGCCCAGGCGCGCCAGGACAGCGAGAGTGCCGCCGGCGGCGACTGTCTCGTCGTCGGCGTGGGGGAATACCGCCATCGTGCGCAAGGGCATCGCCAGTCGGTGAGAGGGCACCTCCATGTCATTAGCCAGCACAAATCCAGCAATCCCGGCAACCACCAAGACCACCACCGCCCCGAGGAGAAATAGCTCGGCCACTCAAAGCTTCCGAGCGGTCAGCGGCCGGACCCAGCGAGCGCTTGCCAAACCTGGAGGGTGGTCCGGGGAGGTCCGCCTGGGTTGGCCTTGCCCCTCACGGTGAGGCTGGCAGGGATCGGAAGCGCTGGGCCCGATCCACCGCCATAGTGACCAAGACCAAGGGCGCGGTGATGGCCGTCACCAGCCAGGGCGGAACCAGGGGCAATCCAATCTCCCGTCTGAACTCCCGCAGAAACAGTGCCAATCTCAGCATCCGGCCGAGACTGACCCGGCCCGGACTCACCCCCTGTCCGAGTTCTGCGGCCATCTCCAGTACCTGTGCCATCCGCAGGGCGGGTCGCACCTCCACCAGGACGTGGGCGGGGTGATCGCCGGGATTGGCGAACGAGTGATAGACCCCTCGGGACATGACGACCCGCTGGCGCGGGCCGGCCAAGATCACCCGGAATCCGCGCCGGAACCGCATCCGGCCGCTGATCACAGTGAAGGTCTCCTCCTGCTCAGGGTGAGCGTGGCCATTGGGAACCCGACCGCCCGGCGCAAGGAACAGCTCGAAGGAGAGAAGCCGCCCCTCAGTATCGGCAGCGGTCTCCCGAATGACTATCCGCTCCCCGCTGGCGGGGTTCTCTATCACCTGGCCGTTGGCTGCCATCTTTCCCTATCCCTGGCGCATGAAGTTAGAGCTGCAGCGCCGCCACGGACTGCTCGGGGCGGGGGCAGAGCGCTTCCTCGATCACCGACCGTATGCGCTCAGTACCCTCGTTCTTGGACAAAAACTCAGCCCACCGTCCCGACATGCTCATCGGATCACCATTTGCTCTGTCCGATCCACGGGTCTATCCAGTCCGCCTCCACAAGCTAACAGCAGTACCTGTACCGCCAGGCCGCCTCCCTTCTCTCCCGGCGTCGTCAGCGCCGATCCTGAGAGTGACCCGGCCAGGGAGCGCGCGCAACCCAGCTGGACGACGCCGAGCGCCGCCTTGTACGGCCCCCTAGGACAGCATCGAGGCTGAGTAACGGGCCGACCACCGCCCCACCAGCCGCCCCAGTCCGATCAGCAGAAGCAGCATCCCGATCAGAATCACTCCGGCCGCACCAGCCAGGGCGTGGTCAGCCGCGGACGGCAGTGTGGCGTCGTAGAAGACCACGTAGGTGAGGTAGCCCATCGGGTGCTGGAATAGCTGCCCGGAGGGGTCGGAATCGGAGAACCCGATGGTGTACAGGAGCGGGGCTGTCTCGCCCAACGAGATGGCCAGAGCCACCACCAAACCGGATGCGATACCCGGCACTGCTGGAGGCAGGACAGCCCGGCGCAGCGTTGTCAACCTGGATAGGCCCAGTGCGACGGCGCCCTCCCGCAGGGAAGCCGGAACCTGCAACAGGGCTACCTCGGTGGTCTTGATCACATATGGGAGCACGATCGCCGAGAGAGCCAGGATGCCTGCCAGCAGGGAGAATCCCCAATTCAGTCCAATGTCCAGCGCTAGGTAGCCGACGAACCCGATCACGATCGAAGGTACGCCAGCCAGCGTCTCGTAACCGAGACGGATCCAGGAGCCCTGGCGGAGGTGGGAGAACTCCGCCAGATAGATCCCCCCCGCTATCCCCACAGGACCGGCCAGGACCAGGATCCCGACCATCAGCAACAGGCTGCCCAGAATCGCATTCTGGAGGCCGCCGTTGGCAGTGGTGGCGGTGAATAGGTGCCAGCCCAGCCCGGGCCAGGCCTGCTGTAGCAGCGCGATCACGATAGCGATCGCCGGGAAGAGAACCAGCCCCAGGGCGGTCAGGCACAGGGTCCAGAATCCGAGGTCCCGCAGGTGGCGCATCATCGGCCGCATCTCAGATCCCTCGTCCTATCGGAAGAGGCACACCGCCGCTGGCCCGCCGGATGATCAGTCGGCCCAGCAGGTTGGTGGCGATGGTGATGATCAGCAGCAAGCAGCCCAGCGCCGCCAGCGCATGGACCGCCATCCCGGTGGCATCGGTCAAGGCCGAGTCGAGCAGATCGACGATCGACGCCGCAATCGTGGAGAAGCCACCGTAGATGTTCTCCGGCAGCCGGTCCAGCAGGTTGCCGCTGATCATGAGAACCGCCATGGTCTCCCCGAGGGCGCGGGCCCACCCCAGGATGGCCGCCGCCAGGATTCCCCGGCGGACGTAAGGGAGCGTCACCACCTTGACCGTCTCGTAGGGAGTCATCCCCAGGGCCAGGGCCCCTTCCTTGGCCAGGATCGGGACGGTTCGCATCAGTTCTCTCGTCGTGGCCGCGATGATCGGCACGATCATCACGGCCAGCACCAGAGAGGTGGTAAGCAGCCCTTCGCCGAATCCCACCGGCCCGTGAAAGAGGGGGATGAAGCCGAGCACAGACGCCAAGGTGGGATAGATGTGAGCGGCCATGAACGGTCCGAAGAAGAGGACTCCCCAGAAACCGTAGGCGACGCTGGGGATCCCGGCCAGCACCTCCAGGAACACTGACAGGCTGCTCTGCAGCCGGTGGGGCACCCGCTCGGTGAGGGCCAGCACCGCCCCCACCGAGACCGGCACCGCGATCAGCAGGGCGATCAGCGACGAGGCTAGAGTGCCCACGATGAAGGGCAGGGCGCCGTAGATGGCACCATGCGGCGCGGTGATCCCGTTGTGATGGCTCAAAGTGGTCGCGTAGAGCTGGCCGAAGGAAAAGATCTGGCCAGTGAAGAAGCCCCAGCCGCTGTAGACGAAGGCCGGAATCGCCTCCCGGATCATCTCCACTGCGAGGAATATCAGCATCGCTGTCGGCACCAGGGCCGCGATCAGGAATCCGCCCCGGGCGACCCTGTCGCCCCTGGTCAGATCTCGATCAGCCAGGGAGCGCCTGGCGGACGAGTCGGTGGGGCCGGCGTTGCCGCCGGCCCCACCTTCGGTACTGATCACTGAAGTGCTTTCGGAAGTCGGCCAGACGTCCTAGCCGGTGATCTTTTGGATGGCCGCCTTCACTTTCGGTATCACAACCGTGGGCAAGGCGACGAAGTCGACCGCCGAGAGGTTGTCAGGGGTCGCACCTCCACTGGAGCTGATCGCCCAGCTGAAGAAGGTGCGAATGGCCTCGGCAAGAGCTTTGGAAGACTGTGTCTTCTGGACCATCAGGTACTCGTAATTGATGATCGGGTAGGACTTGGCTCCCTTCGAATCGATCAGCGACTCGGTCAGATTGGCCGGGGTTGTGCCAGCCGAGGCCTCAACCGCAGCTGTGATCGTGGACTGGACCGGCTTGAGGAACTTGCCGTCCGCGTTCTTGACCAGGGCCTCCTTCAGCCCGTCCTCGATGGCAGTGTTCTCGACACTGACTCCGATGTAGGCAACGCAGCCAGGGGTCGCGGTGCAGACCTGGATCATGCCCGGGTTTCCGGTCGCGGTCAGCTCATCGCCCACCGCCGGCCAGGTGACCGTGGTGCCCTCGGATGGTCCATCAGCCCAGGCCTGGTTGGTGGCCGAGAGGAAGCTGGTGAACAAGAAGGTATCTCCTGACGAGTCTTCCCGGCGGACCGGGATGATGGTCAGGTTGGGCAGGGTCACGCTGGGGTTGAGCTTGGCGATCTGAGAGGCGTCCCAGTTGGTGATCTTTCCCTCGTAGATGCCGGCCAAGATCGGCCCATCCAGCTTGAGGAATGACGAAATCCCCGGTACGTTGTAGTCGATCGCCTGCGCCGACACTGCGATGGGAACGTTCATCAGGCCGGGATTGGCGGCCGCGTCGGCGGCAGACAGGTACGCGTCGGACCCACCCAAGTTGGTCAGTTTGGCAATCGCGTCAGAGATTCCCAGCCCCGAGCCGCCGGCGGCTGGCGCCAGGGTCAGATTCGGGTAGGCGGCCTGTAGCTGGGGGGCCAACACCTGCAAGTAGGGATAGAGCAGGCTGGATCCGGCCTCGGTCAGATTGATCGGGGTGGTCGGATTGCCGGTCGGCAGCGCCTTCGGCTTCTTGGACTTGGCCAAGGCCACGGTGCCCCCAAAGCTACCCAGCACCAAGAGGCCCACCACCAGCAGCAGTGATGTCCCGGATAGTCGTGAGACGAGTCGTTTCGGGCGCATTGAATCCTCCTTCAGGAAATCCAGGGTCAAAACCAGATGGATCGGTTCGCGAGTCGGCGTCGGCGCTAGGTTGCAGCGATTACGCTGTCCGCCCCTCCACGTAGGCTCGGCTACGCGCGTCGACAGGGCTCGTGAAAAACTGGCTGGCCGGGGCGGTCTCCACCACCTCGCCGCCGAGCATGAAGAGGACGTCGTCGGCGCAACGGGCAGCTTGCTGCAGGTTGTGGGTGACGAAGACCACGGTCATTCGGCGCTTCAGTTCGGTGAGCAAT
>JBARIA010000045.1:0-4985 GCA_049799515.1 Candidatus Dormiibacterota bacterium
CCCTCGCCGAGCTGACAGGGAGTGCGGTGAGCTCTGAACGGGTCGTCCTGCCCCACTACCGGCGGGTGGTGATCAAGATCAGTGGCGAGGCGCTGGTCGGGGACGGAGAGTTCGGCATCGATCCTGACGTCCTGGACGTGGTCGCGCGGGAGCTCAAGGGCGCCCATGCCCTGGGCACCGAGATCGCAGTGATGGTGGGGGGCGGGAACATCTTCCGGGGGCTGGCGGGAGCCCAGCGAGGCATGAATCGGGTCACCGCTGACCTGATGGGAATGCTGGGTACCGTCATCAATGCCCTGGCCCTTCGGGATGCCCTCGAGGCGCACGGCATGCCGACCAGGGTGCTCACCGCGATCGAGATGCACCAGGTGGCTGAGCCCTACATCCGGGGGCGGGCGATCCGTCACCTGGAGAAGGGTCGGGTGGTTGTCTTCTGTGCCGGGTCCGGCAATCCCTTCTTCACCACTGACACTCCGGCAGCGCTTCGAGCCGCGGAGATTGGGGCCGACCTGCTGATCAAGGCGACCCGGGTGGACGGCATTTACAGTGCCGATCCCGAGGTTGATCCCAACGCCACTCGGCTGCCCACGCTCACCTACATGGAGGTGCTGAACCTGCGGCTGCAGGTTATGGACAACACCGCCATCACTTTGTGCATGGACAATCGGCTGCCCTTACTGGTGCTGGACCTCTTCACCCCCGGCAACATCGCCAGGGCGGTGCGGGGCGAGCAGGTGGGGTCGCTGGTCACCGACCAGGCGCCCCCGTCTTGAGCGACGACCTGCTTCGGGAAACCCAGCACCGGATGGCCAAAAGTGTGGATGCGCTACAGCGCGAAGTCAGTTCGATCCGTACTGGCCGGGCCAGCCCGGCCCTGATCGAGCATCTGCAGGTGGAGGTCTACGACAGCCACATGCCGCTCAATCAGGTGGCCAGCATCTCTGCTCCGGAGGCCCACCTGCTCATGATCCAACCCTGGGACCGCAACAACCTGGCGGCGATCGAGAAGGTGCTGCGGCGCAGCGAGCTGGGGCTGAATCCCGCCAACGACGGCCAGCTGATCCGGCTGCCGGTGCCCCCACTCAATGAGGAGCGCCGCAAGGAATTCGTCCAGATGGTCAAGCACCGGGCCGAGGAGGCACGGGTCGCGGTCCGCAACATCCGCCGGGACGATCTGGAGCAGCTGCGGCGACTGGAGCACGACAAGGAGATCTCGATGGACCAGGCGCAGCGGGCACAGGTGCAGTTGCAGAAGGTCACCGACGGATACATCGAGGAGATCGAGGAGGTGGCGCAGCGAAAGGAAGCCGAGCTGCTGGAGGTGTGATTCCCAGCCGAGACTGTGCGGATGGCTGAGCCCAGCCTCGCTCTGCCTCGGCACATCGGGATCATCATGGACGGCAACGGGCGCTGGGCCCGTGAGCGGGGCCTCCGCCGCAGCGCCGGTCACCGGGCCGGGATCCAGGCGATCCGCCGGGTGATGGCGGCGGCGGACGAGGCGGGGGTCCACTGCCTGACTCTCTATGCCTTCTCAACCGAGAACTGGTCGCGGCCCCGCCAGGAGGTGGCCACCCTGATGCGGCTCTTCGAGCAGACGCTCCAGGCCGAGGTCGACGAACTCCACCAGAACGGTGTGCGGATCAGGGTGATCGGGCGCCGGGAGCAGCTCTCGACCAGGCTCCAGAAGCTGGTGGAAGAGGCCGAGGAGCGCACCGCCAAAAACCAGACCGGCGTTCTCAACGTGGCCATCAACTACGGCGGGCGGGCCGAGATCGTGGATGGGGTGCGCCAGCTGGCGGCCTCCGGCGCTGACCTCAGCCAGTTGGAGGAGGCTGAGCTGGCGGGCGCCCTCTACACCGCCGGCCTGCCGGATCCCGACCTCATCATTCGCACCGCCGGGGAGATGCGGACCAGCAATTTCCTGATCTGGCAGGCGGCCTACGCCGAGCTCCACGTGACCCAGACCTATTGGCCAGACTTCGATGCCGCCGACCTGCAGGCGGCGTTGGCGGACTACTCCGCCCGGGTCCGCCGCTTCGGCGGGGTGCCAAAAAGCCGGTGAAGCTCGCGGTGCGCACCGCCAGCGGGGTGGCCTTACTGGGCCTCTTCCTGGCCGCCCTCTGGCTGGGAGACCCCTTCGTCGACGCCTTCGTGGCGCTGGTGGTTGGCCTGGGCCTCTGGGAGTACTGGCAGCTCTGGCGGGGAGCTGGGATCCGCATCGATCCGATCCTGCTTTGTGGGCTGGCGGCGCTGTGGCTGTTCCGATATGCCTACCCCAATCTCCCCCAGGCCAGTGTAGTTCTGGTTATCGCGGTGGTCGGGGGGCTCGCCCTCTCGCTTCGGTTCGAGCCCAAGGCCCAACCGTTTCTTCGCTGGGCGCTGGCGGTGGGAGGGGCGGCCTGGCTTGGCTTCTGCCCCGGCTTCCTGCTGCTGCTCTACCACGGAATCGCCAGCCGGCCGCGGGCGGTGGAGGTGGTCTTGCTGACGGTGGGAGTCTCAGTGATCGGCGACACCCTCGCCTACCTGGTGGGGTCACGCTTCGGCCGTCACCCGTTCTTCGCCAGGATCAGCCCCCGCAAGACCTGGGAGGGCGCCATCGCCGCGGTGATCGCTCCGACGGTCGCGGTGGGACTGCTTCTGCCGCTGGCCCTGCCGAGGGTCGACCACCTAGCGGCGTTCGGGATCGGCTTGCTAGCGGCCCTGGCCGCCATCGTCGGGGACCTGGTGGAGTCTCAGCTCAAGCGCGAGGTGGGGGTCAAGGACTCCGGGCGGCTGGTTCCCGGCCACGGTGGAGTGCTCGATCGGATGGACAGCCTGATCTTCGTGGGGGCGGTCGTATACTCGCTTCTGGGGGCGATGCACGCTTTCTGACCACCCCCAACGCCGGCCGCTCCCCCGAGCAGGAGGCGCCGGGAACACATCGGAGGCTCGATCAATGCCAACGCGGGTAGCCGTGATCGGGGCCACCGGATCGATCGGCGCGCAGGCGCTGGAGATCATCGGCCGCTTCCCCGAGCGTTTCGAACTGGTGGGGGCGGTGGCCGGACGTCGGGTCGCCGCGCTCCGAGAGGCGCTGGTTCCCTTTCCGTCGGCCACGGCGGTCGTGATCGACCCGGACATCCCGGTGCCTCAAGGCGTCGCGGTGGGGATTGAGGCGGCCTGCCAGATGGCCTCCGCTCCCGACGTCGACGTGGTGCTGATAGGCGGAGGTGGAGCGGGCGCATTGCTGCCGACCCTGGCCGCCTGCCGGTCGGGCCGATTGGTGGCGATCGCCACCAAGGAGGTGTTGGTGATGGCCGGCGAACTGGTGACCGAGACCGCCCGGGAGCACGGGGCCCGGATCGTCCCGGTCGACAGTGAGCACAGTGCCATCTGGCAGTGCCTGAGGGGTGAGCGGCCAGAGAGCGTCCGACGACTGATCCTGACCGCCAGCGGGGGCGCGCTGCGATCGCTGCCGCTTCGGGAGTTGAGCGGGGTTACCCCAGACCAGGCGCTCGCCCATCCCAACTGGCGGATGGGCCCCAAGGTGACCGTCGACACCGCCACCATGATCAACAAGGGGTTGGAGGTGATCGAAGCCCACTTTCTCTTCGACATCCCCTACGAGCGGATCGAGGTGTTGATCCACCCCCAAAGTGCGATCCACTCCGCAGTCGAGTTCTGCGACGGCACCATGATCGCCCAGCTGGGAATCGCCGACATGCGGGCTCCGATCGCGCTGGCCCTGAGCGATGGGGTCCGGCTGCCGGGGGTGGTCAAGCCGCTGCAGCTGGCGGAGCTCGGGCGGCTGGACTTCGAGGCGGTTGATCCGGTTCGCTACCCAGCGCTGCGGGTAGTGCGGGCTGCCGGGGTGCGGGGCGGGGCGGCCCCGGCGGTGATGAACGCGGCCAATGAAGTGGCGGTCGCCGCCTTCCTCGATGGCAAGCTTCCGTTCATGGAGATTGCGACCTTGGTGGAGCGGGTGACCAGCTCCTTCCGTCCGCCAGCCACTCTCAGACTGGAGCAATTGCTGGAGGCCGACCGGTGGGGGCGGGATCAGGCCCAAGCGCTCGTCGGCCAGTCCGCATCGCCAGCCCCGGGCCCAGTTCCGGTCTAGATGGGCGGCTTCGTCTTCACCTGGCAGACCGTCGGTGGCATCATCCTAATGCTCCTGGTGGTGGTCGCGATCCATGAACTGGGCCATTTCGTGGTCGCCAAGCGGGCCGGGATCATGGTTCAGGAGTTCTCGATCGGCTTCGGCCCCCGGCTGCTGAGCCGGATGCGCGGCGAAACCCGCTATTCGCTGCGGCTCCTGCCGCTCGGGGGGTACGTTCGGCTGGCTGGGATGACCGGACTGGAAACTCCTCCCAACGACGGTGGGGATCGCGGGTTCATTCGGGCCAGCAACCCGCGCAAGGCCACAACCCTGGCCGCCGGCGGGCTGATGAACATGATCCTGGCGGGTGCCCTCTTCACCGGGGTGGCGGTGGTCGGGGGACCTTCTCCCCAGATCGAGTCGGGGGGAGCCCTGGCCGGTGCAGGGGTCAAGGGCGACTGGCAGGTGGTCTCCATCGCCGGGCACCACACGACCGGACTACTCGGGATTCGGAGCCGAATTCAGTCCGACCGCGGCCAGCCCCTGAAGGTGGGGCTGGAGCCGTGGAGCGGCGGCGCGACCCATCTGGTGACGGTCCAACCTCAGCTGCACTGGGTCGGGCTCAAAAAGACGCCGAAGATCCCGCTCGAAGCCACCATCACCGCCATCAATGGGGTGGCCAGCCCCCACGCCACACCCTCCCAGATGGCTAAGTCGATCCCCGGCACCGGTCCGCTCGAGGTCTCCTACCTGACTGCGGCCGGCAAAAAGGGCACCGTCTTGGTGCGCCGGAGCCAGCTCCAGGTGCAGTGGTTGGTGGGCTACATCGCCTCCGAGGGCAACCTATTGCTGCCCAGCCTGGGCGGACCTCCGATGCCGATCTACTCGGCGCTGGCGACCGGCTTCTCCA
>JBARIA010000046.1:0-1709 GCA_049799515.1 Candidatus Dormiibacterota bacterium
CACAAGACTGACGTGGTACGTCAGCTCGATGAGGTCGGCCTGTTCCTGATCCGCGACGCGGTCGACTATGTTGCCGAAGCGCTCGGAGTAAGCAGATACACCATCTACAACTACCTGAGCGACTTAAGACCATCCGGGGAACATCGCCTCAGCGCGAGAAGGCAGGCAACCACGCGGCGCCTGCCACTGCGATCGAAGTAGTGAGCACCATATCCGCACCATCGCGCGACTGCGGCAGGAGTCAGACGTAAAACAAATAGGAGTGGACAGCGCCGCTCCGGGCGACGCCACCCGCAAGCAGAACGCGAGGATAATTGACTAGGGACAGCGGGGTCCGCACCGTCACAAGCAAGGGGAGGCAAGCATCATGATGACCAAGATCCCGAGATTTTCGCTCTGGCGAACACTGGGTGTAGCTATCGTGGCCGCCGTACTTCTGGCGGGCTGCGGAGCCAGCGGCGCCGCTGCCCCCAAGAGCTCGCAGGGAGGTGTCGTAACCTTTGCCGAGGGAGCCGCTGCGCCCCCGAACTACATCTTTCCGCTCATGAGCGGTGCGTACTTCGCCCATAACAACACCTGGCTCTTCGACTACCTCATGTACCGTCCGCTTTACTGGTTTGGACTCAACGGCGAGCCGGTGCTCAACGAGTCCTTGAGCCTCGCCAAGCCACCGGTCTTCTCCGACAACAATACGGTCGCGACTGTGACCCTCAAGCACTGGCTCTGGTCCGACGGCAAGCCGATCACGGCCCGGGATGTAATGTTCTGGATGAATCTGCTCAGCGCCGCCAACGACCCCAACGCGCCCACCGTCGGTAGCAGCAGCGCTCCCGGACCTGGCTGGGGAGCCGCAGTCCCCGGTGGATTCCCCGAGAACGTCGTCGACTACAAGCAGACTGGTACTTACTCAGTTCAGTTCAAGCTGAACGCCTCCTACAACCCGACCTGGTACCTCTACAACGAGCTGAGTCAGATCAGTCCCTTGCCCCAGGCGAGCTGGGACAAGACATCGCCCAACGGAGCGGTCGGCAACTATGACACCGAAGCTGAGAGCGAGGTCGTGCTCACCGGTGCCCACACCCCGGCCTCCTGCACCACAGCCGCCCCCTGCTACGTACCCAGCAATCCGGGTACCGCGACCAGCGGAGCCCTAGGGGTGGCGCAGTTTCTCAACAGCCAGTCCCAAGATCTTTCCACCTACGCCACCAATCCGCTCTGGAAGGTGGTCGACGGCCCATTTAAGTTGGCCCAGTTCACCCCGGATGGATTTGCCAAGCTGGTGCCCAACAAGGAGTACTCCGGCCTCCCCAAGCCAAAGATCAGCGCGTTTGAAGAGATGCCGTTCACGAGCGACTCCGCCGAGTTCAACTCACTGCGCAGCGGCGATCTCACCATTGGCTATCTCCCAGTAGAGGACATCGGTCAGAAGGCGGCAATTGAGGAAAGCGAGCACTACACGTTCAAGCTCTGGTACTCCCCAACTGTGTATTACTTCCCCTACAACTTCACCAACCCGGTGTCGGGACCCATCTTCAAGCAGCTCTACTTTCGCCAGGCGTTTCAGTCGTTGGTCAACCAGAAGGAGTACATAAAGCAGTTCTCTGATGGGTTGGGCATCGTCACCAACGGGCCGGTGCCGGAGTATCCCAAGGGCAATCCGGATGAGAGCAAGCTGGAGGAGGATGGCCAGGTTTATCCGTACGATCCCA
>JBARIA010000047.1:0-2496 GCA_049799515.1 Candidatus Dormiibacterota bacterium
TCTCCACGGCGCCTGCATGAACTGGATTCAGTTGCCCGGTCAGGGTCTGCATGAGGAATCCCAGTGGGCTGTTGGGGTTTGATGGGTTCCCTAGAACGTTCTTGAAGATCAGATCCCAGACCGCCGAAAGCGGAGACGTGAAGAAGTGAAAGATCGTCCCGATGACGGATCCGAGATCACCTATCCACGACACCAGCTACGCCTCCCACGGCTCGCGAAATGGGCTCGGGGGATCGGGGTAGTAGGGCTGACAGTACTTCGCCGCTAGCGCTCGGAGCCGAGCCTCCAAGGCGGTGCGGTCGGTGTCATAAATGAAGGGTTGTCCGACGATCTTGAGCAGCCTTATGTAAAGGTGATACCGCCAGAACGAAAGCGAATCTGCCACGACCGGCAAGCCGAGATACAAGCTTGACCTGCTCATGACCAGTCGGCGACCGAGACGGCGCACCCAGGTCATGCGTGGGCACCCAGGGGCGGGTATTTGCGTAGCCACCCCAGTGCTGCCTGGGCCGCGCCCAGGGCCTCGTCAGGGGTGCTGTAGTAGGCAGCAAAGGTGATCGCGAAGGAGGTCTCCACCGCCCTAGAGTCGCCGCGAGCAGCCAGCAACCCCGCGACGCGAACCTGGGCTGCGACGATTGTCCTTGTCTCATCCCCAAGCCCCCACAGGAGGCCAGCCCTGGTCACCGACGCGACCCGCGCTACTTCCTCGATGGCCGCATCAAGTTCAGCGTCACCAGTGGGTCCGCCCGTCGGGGGAGGCAATGCCCGACCATCTAGCACCGCGCGCCACAAACCCGCGAATTTGGCGGCCATCACGAACAACTTGTATTGCTCGGGCAGTACGGAACGCCCTCGATTTGGCCCACTCGGATCGAGGTCGGAGCGACGGGTATGGCGATCGCAAACGAGCCCAGAGAGATTTGATGCCTTCCCGCCGAGTCAACCCAGATGGCCCACGCGCTGACCTCGAGGTTTTGGACCGCGCTGATGGGAATGAAGCCCGAAGCGCTGACGGTCGGGTACGGCGACGGCGTTTCGCCTGGAACGGTGACCTCGTGGTAGGTGTGGGTCACGCTTCCAGTTGTACCCGGACTTCCAAGCGAGTCCGGGCCAACTTCGCCCCCGGGCTGGCCGTCACCCCAGTCGTAGGCCGTGCCCGTCCGCTCGACCTCGAGCGCGACCGTCAATTGCAGCTCTCGGCCACCCTCCTCCGGTGGAGTCGTGACTTCTGCGCTCTCTACGGTGTCAGCGCCGATGTTCGTCCCCGAGACCCAGAAGTAGGTGGGGAGGTTGACAAGAGCATTTGTCGCCGGGTCACTCATCACAGTGCCGCCGACCAAGTTCTGCTCGACCTGAGCTTTCAGTCCGCTCACAGTGGCGGCCACCCCAGGAGTCGCGGCAGACGGGCTGGGGAATACCACTGGGGTCTCTACCGCGTCTTCAAATTTCCAAGTCGAGTACACGCACGGCGGGCCAGGTGAGACCAAGGTGCGGGTGTACACCGCATAGATGTGGTACTCGGCCAGCGACCACGGCCCTGTCGTAGGAGGCGGGCCGTTCCAGCCTCCGGCCGGCTGGCCAGTTGGGTCCGTCCAACCGTACGTCCCATCGCGCAAACCCACGGGTTCAGCAACCCGGAGGGCACCGGTGCAGGCCGGGCTCGCAGCCGGGCCGATCTCGGGCCTGGAGCCCACGTCCGTAGTCGAGTTTGCAAGCGGAGGCAGCCCCGGGATCGCATCTGCCGCCGTCACCGTCGTCCCACCAGGGGTGGGGGACTGGCATGTGCCATCGGTTGGATTGCACGTGGCCAGGACCGGGGCCGCGAGCCAGATCGCCCCACTCACGACCATGGCGACCGTCACCGCCGCTGCAACGGCACGCCGTCTCATCCCGGGCACCCCGGAACCACACCGCCGGGGAGCAAGCTCCCCGAGTAACCGACCCATCCGTCGGTGCACCGTCCCGCTAGAAGCGGAACCCAAACGGCCTTCGGCAAGGACGGGAGACCAGCGACGGGCGGTAGCGTCACCATCCCCCCGATGAGGACGTAGGTCCCCAGTGCTGTCGGCGACGAAGACGACGGTTCAACCACGTACTTAACGCCGCCCGCTCCGGTCACGCAGGTGCCGTACTCACTATCCACAAGAGCGATCGAGCCACCGCCAGATACCTCCGGGGCGTTCGACGGCACCGGAAACTCGCCCTCTATGTGCTGGATCGTCGCTTGGCACCCAGCGGGTGTCTCCACCAGAGGTGAGAAAGACCCGATTGCCTGCTGCCAGCCCGGCAGGCTAAAAGCGGTCCCCAAGAGAAGAACGTCACTCTCAGCGGCGGGCGCCGATGCAGCCGGGATCGAGCCGGTCAGCAGCACCGCTGCTTTTGCCCAGGCACGGAATCCAGCCTCGGCAGCCGCCACAGCCGATGACGGCTTCGCCGTCGGGCTGACCGCCGGGGCAGTCGACCGGGGATGAGAGGCGATCGTGCTACCACAGCCGC
>JBARIA010000048.1:0-1533 GCA_049799515.1 Candidatus Dormiibacterota bacterium
TGGTCATCACCACCACCTTGGCGAATGGCCGGATCGAGGTCTCGCCGGTCACCAACCCCACGTTCTCCTCGCCGTAGCGCTGACAGAGGTCGCCGAACTTCTGGTTGGAGAGGGCCTTGAGCGGGGACGTGTAGAGGACCCGCTCCCCGCTGGTGGGGCCACCCGACTCCAGGGAGCGCCAGATCGCCCACTCCGCGACCACGGTCTTTCCGCTGGAGGTGGGCGCGCTGACCAGCACCCCCTGATGCCGCTCCAGGGCCCGGATGGCGTCCACCTGGAAGGGATCCATCTGGAAGGGCAGGGTGCCCTGGAACTGCTCCAGCCCGGGGGTCGGATCCGCGCTCAAGCGACGGGAGTTTCGGAGACCGGGGCGGGACTCGGGCGAGGCGGGCGGTTGGTCCTTCGCCAGGCGATGATCAGCAGGGGGGTGCCGATGATCAGGACGCCCAGGGCGGTCAGCTGGGCCTGCTTGAGGCCGAAGGCAATCACCGGTACGTTTACCGGATTGCGCAGGAAAAAGATGCCGATCTGGGTGATCGGGTAGAGGATCAGATAGGCGATCCCCACGATCCCGTCGGCCACCCCCCGACGGCGCAGCCAGATCAGCAAGCCCAGCACCAGCAGGATCACCAGCGCCTCGTAGGCGGCCGCCGGCTGGTAGGCGACGTAGAGCCGAGGGGCGAAGCTGTTGGGATTGGTGTAGGCGGTGGCCCAGGGTAGGTTGGAGGGATAACCCAGGATGTCTCCGTTGATGATGTTGCCGATCCGCCCGATCGGCTGGCCGATGCAGGCGAAGAGTGCGGCGGCGTCCAGCAGCACCCAGAAGTTCACCTTCTCCCGCCAGGCCATGAAGAGCAAGGTGGCGCTGCCCAGGAAGATGGCCCCGAAGAAGGCCATCCCGCCCTGCCAGACGGCGAAGGTCTCCAGGGGATGGGTGAAGTAGTAGCCGGCGCCGGACTGGAGGTCGTAGAAGAGCCGGCCGCCGATCAACGCCAGGACGACGGTCCAGAAGGCGATCCAGCCGGACTTGGACCTGGGGATACCGTGGCGCTCGGCGTAGGGCAGCGCCACCTGCAGCCCGACCAGGATCGCCACCGCGTAGCCGACCCCGTACCAGTGGATCGCCAACGGTCCCAGGTGGAAGACCGGGTCGATCCCGATCTGGATCACGCCGACCACCGGGATCACGCTTGGATCAGCTCAATGTCTTGATGAGTCAGCAGCGCTTCGCCCCGGCCGCCATCCTCGGCGACCCAGTTGGCCACCTTGTTGAGCATCTCGTCGGCATGGCGCCGATCGTTGCTGACGCAGGCCACCCCGATCACCGCCAGCTGCCAGGAATCCAAGCTCTCGACCTCCGCCACGGCCACGTTGAAGGTGCGCCTTACCCGATGGGTGAGGGAGCTGACCACCTGGCGCTTGGCCTTGAGGGACTGGCTCTGCGGCAGGTGCAGGGTCAGCACCAAGCTGCCAATTACCATGCCGGTAAGTCTAGTTGGGGTCTGACGAAGCTCTGGGCGGGACTGGCCGTCG
>JBARIA010000049.1:0-23942 GCA_049799515.1 Candidatus Dormiibacterota bacterium
GCGCCCACCTCGGCGGTCGGGCCGGGTCTCGGTCGCTGAGTTCGCCCGCCGGGCGGCTCACCGCCGCCGTTCCCATCCCCTCGGACCACGCGGTCGCTGACCCCCACGCCCACACCACCGCCAGCGATGGCATGGTCAGCCCCCGCCAACTGGTGGCGGCCGCCGCCGAGGCGGGGCTGAGCGTGGTCGCGATCACCGACCACGACACCTTCTCCGGCTGCGCCGAAGGGGTGGAGGCTGGGCAGGAATTCGGGATCGAGGTGGTGGCGGGGGAGGAGGTGACCACCTCGTCGCCGGCCAAGGTGCATGTCCTCGGCCTCTTCCTCGACGGGCCGGTGCGGATGGGCATGTCGGTGGCCGACACCATCGCCGCCATCCACGATCGGGGAGGGCTGGCGGTGATGGCCCACCCCTGGATGCCGACCTACTTCGCCTCGATCACCCCGGGTGGGCTGCGCCGGTTGATCGCCCAGTTGCCGGTGGACGGAATCGAGCTCCGCCACACCTGTCCGACCACCAACGGGAGGATCCGGGGGCTCGACCAGTTCTACCGGCTGCACCGGGACCGGTTGGGGGCGGCACTAGGCTCCAGCGACAGTCACTTCGGCGGCCACGACCTGGCCCGTACCGTGACGGTCTTCCCGGGCAGGGGCGCAGCTGATCTCCGGCTGGCCATTGAGAGCTCCACCACCAGCCCGCTGGAGGGGTACCGCCGGCCCCAGGGCCCGGCCCTCTCGCTCCGGCTCCAACAGCAGGCGCGCAGCATGGGCTGGCTATCCTGGCAGAGATGGCGGGGTCGAATTGGCCATGAAGGAGCCTGAGCCGAGTTGAACCGGGACTACATCAAGCGGGAGTGGGGGGCGGTCATCTTCGTGGTCACCGCCCTGCTCGGGGGGGTTGCCGTGCTGGTGGCGCTGATCGTCAAGGCAGCTTCGCCGACCCCGATCCCCAGCTCCCCGCCCTGCCCCCGGACGACGGCGGTCGTGATCCAGGCCCCGGCCTCGCCGTCGGCCTCAGCCTCGGCATCGGCAACGCCCACCATCTCGATCAAGCCGGTGCCGTTCGGATGCCCCACCCCTGAGGTGACGGTGACCATCCCGGCGGCCAGCCCGACCGCCTCGGCTTCCCCTTCGGCCACCGCCAAGGCCACCGCCACCGCCACCCCCTCCGGTTAGGGGAGCTCCCCTGACCCCTCCAGCGGCGCCCGCCCGGGGCGGGCTGTCCTGACACCGAATCCGTTGGCGGCCCCGGGTGGTGCCTAAAGCTCCCAGAGGGAGCGGGCCCCGTTGCCCTGGACGATCTCCGCCAGCGGCAGCGAGAGGTCGATCTCGGGATACGAGTCCGAGCCGATCTTGACCGAGATCGGGGAGCTGAGCCGCAGTCCAGCCACCCGGACGCAGTCGCGCAGGAAAGGGAAGGCCAGCAGCACAAGTTGGTTGGAGAGCCGGTTCAGAAGTGCCCGATTGGGATCGGGTGCCGGCTGCTCCAGGCTCCGATCCCGGAAGGCCATCACGATCACCTCGTCGGTGAGCTTGATGGGGTCGGTCCAGCTGTAGGCCTCCCCCAAGCCGTCGCAGTCGACGAACCGCTCCCGCTGGGCGAAGAGGCGCAGGGGTTGGTCAAGAGAAGCCATCGACTGCGCGTCGCCCTCCACGAAGAAGGGGACATCGGGCAGCCCGACGGACTCCGGCTGGCTCGGACACCGCACGCTGAACCCTACCGTTTCCACTCCCCAGAACGGATTGGGCACCTTGATCCAGAAATCAGTGGAGCTGGGCACGCTTGTTCGCCGAGCATAGCGCACCTGGACCTGGGCAACCAGCCCCCAACCGAGCGGATCACCGATTGGGGGAGAGCTCCTCCGTCCAGAGGTCTTCGACGGCGGCCCGGGTGGCGTCCGGGCTGCCGCTGTTGTCGATCACCCAGGTGGCCAGTTCTCGCTTGCGGTTGAGCGGCAGCTGGGAGGCCACCCGGGCCCGGGCCTGGTCTTCGTCGAGCCCGGAGCGCTGGCCCAGCCGCAGCAGCTGGGTCAGCGGATCGACCCAGACCACCAGGGTTCCCTCGAACTCACCTTGCCTGGAGGTCTCGAAGAGGAGGGGGACGTCGTAGACGATCAGCCCCGCTCCGGCTCCGGTCGCCTTGCGGATCTCCTCCCGGCTCAGCTCCAGGACCCTGGGGTGGACGATCGCATTGAGCCTTTCCCGGGCCGGCTCGTCCGAAAAGACTAGCTGGCCCAACTGAGCCCGGTCCAGGGAACCGTCGCTGGCGATCACCGAGTCGCCGAAGCTCATGGCGATCTCCGCCAGCGCCGGGCTGTTCACCGAGACCACCTCGCGGGCCAGCTGATCGGCGTCCACAATCCAGGCGCCCTTCTCGCCCAGGATCTCGGCGACCGTCGACTTGCCGCTGGCGATGCCTCCGGTCAGGCCGATGACCCGCCTCAAGCGAGGGCTCCCTTTTGGCCGCTCCTCCCTGCCGCCGGGCGTACGAAGCAGTTCTCGGGGTCCAGCAACCGCTCCAGCCGGGTGCCGGGAGTGTGCACCCGCACTCCTCTCCGGGCCGGCACCCCGATTTCCCACCCCTGGCGGTAGAGCTCCCTGGCCTCGGCCAGGCTGGTCACCGCCGAGATCGCGCTGCCATCGGTCATCTGCAGGCTGGGGGTCCGGCTGCCCGGATAGCCGAGGGCTACCTCCCCTCCGCTCTCCAGCAGAAAGCTCAGCTCGCTGAAGGCTGGCTCGCCGAAGGCGGGGGGTGCGGCCGTCTCGATCAGCTGGGCCAGCGAGGGGGCCCCACCTTGCTTGACCTGCTCGCGCACTTCCTTGCGGGACTGGATGTGGCGCTGGCGGTCGCGGCGGCGGACCTCGGTCTGGACCGCGGCCGCGTCCTTGGCGAGCCTGCTGAGCCGGAGCTGAAAGGGGGCCATCTGGTCACGGATCCGGCGCTCGGCCGACTCAACCATCTGCACCAGCTGCCGGAGCTGCTCGTCCGAGAGCCCGGAGAACTCCTCGGCCGAGGGGAGCGAGATCTCGGCGGCTTCCAAGTGCGCCTCGGGGTCGGCCACAGAGCTAGCCTACACAAGGCATCAGCGCCCGGCTCACCGCAACGGGAGGAGAGAAGACGGCCGATCTGGTCCGCTTGGAGCGCGACGGCAAGGTGGCCTGGGTCACCATCGACCATCCTCCCGCCAACGTCCTCAGCCAGGGGGTTTTGGAAGGGCTGCGATCGGCCTTCTCGGAGGTGGCGGCGGACTCCGCCTTGGGAGCCGCAGTGCTGACCGGCCAGGGGGACCGCTTCTTCGTGGCGGGAGCCGACATCGGGGAGTTCGTGAGCCTGGGCGCGGAAGGGACTCGGGCCAATATCGCCGATGGCCAGCAGCTGACCCTAGAGATGGAGCGGCAGCGCTTTCCGATCGTGGCCGCCATCAACGGCTTCGCTCTGGGTGGGGGCCTGGAGCTGGCCATGGCCTGTGACCTGCGCCTGGCCAGCTCAGGGGCCAAGATGGGCCAGCCGGAGATCCTACTGGGGATTATTCCGGGCTGGGGAGGCACCCAGCGGCTGCCCCGCCTGGTGGGGAGGGGTAGGGCGCTGGAGCTGCTCCTCACTGGCGCACAGATAGACGCGAATCGGGCCCTGGAGCTGGGCCTGGTCAACCGGGTGGTCGAGCCCGACCAGTTGAGGGGGGCGGCCCAGGAGTTGGCCCAGAGGCTGGCTGAGCAGGCGCCGCTGGCGGTGGCAGCGATAAAGCGGGCCGTGAGTGGGGGCCTAGACCAGCCGGTCGCGGGCGGCTTGGCGCTGGAGCTCACCGAGTTCGACCGCGCCTTCCGGACCGCGGACGCCCAAGAGGGGATCAAAGCGTTCCTGGAGAAGCGCCGGGCGATGTGGACGGGGGCCTGATCGGTCCGGCAAAGGTGGCTGTGGGTTGTGGCGCTGGGCAGGAATTAGGAGTTGGGTCCGGCCGCAGGCCGTTCGGCCCCTCGCCAGTCCATACCATTACCCAAGTGAGCCAGCAGCGCGCCGGCGGCAACCCGCCCCCCGGTGATGACCCCAACCGGAGCATCGCCGGAGCCCGCCAGCGCCGGGGACCGTTCTGGGTCGAGGAGCCTGGCTGGTTCTGGGTCCTTGCCTCCCTGACCTTCCTATTGGGTCTGGCACTCTTCCTGGTCGCGGTGGGCTTCGATCGGCCGTGATCTGGATCAATCCAGTCGCCCTGCTGCTGCTGGTCGCGGTTGCTGGGTACTTCTTCTTCCGCCGGTTGGGGCCGCTCTGGCGCTCCATGCGGGCGGCCCAGCCTGACCCTCGTCGGGACCATCTAAGGGAGCGGGTGTGGGGGGTCGTGGTGTTCGTGCTGGGTCAGCGCCGCCTGCTGCGGTGGCCCTTCAGCGGGCTCGCCCACTTCCTCATCTTCTGGGGCTTCGTCATTCTCAACCTGGAGATCCTGGAGGCTGGTCTCGAGGCGTTGGTGCCCCCTTTGAACCTGGAGCAGCAGCTCTGGTGGGGCCCCATCGCCTTCGCTCAGGACCTGTTGGCAGTGGCCGTGCTGACCGGGATCGCGGTTGCCGCGCTCAACCGCTACCTGCTGCGTCCCCGACGGTTCCAGGGCAGCCACCAGCGAGACGCCGCGGTGATCCTGGTCCTGATCGCACTGGTGGTGCTGACCCAGCTCGGCCTCTACGCCACCCAGATCGCGGCCGGCACTGACCACCTGGTCAACCTGCGGCCGGTCTCGGACGCGGTTTCCCAGCTATTTCGGGGAGTCCACGGAGAGGGCATCTGGGCCTGGCACGAGTTCTTCCTCTGGGCCCACCTGGGGCTGATCGCCGGTTTCGCGGTCTACCTGGCCCACAGCAAGCACCTGCACATCCTCACCGCCGCGCCCAACGTCTTCTTCCGCAGCCTGGAGCCGGCTGGCCGGCACCTCCCGACCCTGGACATCGAGAAGGCGGAGCACTTCGGGCTGGCCAAGGTGGACCAGCTCACCTGGAAGCAGGAGCTGGACCTGGCCACCTGCACCGAGTGTGGCCGCTGCCAGAGCCACTGCCCTGCCTTCAACACCGGGAAACCGCTCTCGCCCAAGCTCTTCATCACCGACCTCCGCGATGGCTGGTACGCCAACGCCCGGGGCGAGGCAGCCCCGGCCAGCTACTGGGCGAAGGATGCCGGCGGGAAGGTGGCCTCGGAGGCGCCCCAGGATGGTCAGCTGCTGGACTGGAGCGTGATCGAGGAGACGCTCTGGGCCTGCACCACCTGCGGGGCCTGCGTCGAGGAGTGTCCGGTCTTGATCGAGCACGTGCCGGCCATTGTCGAGATGCGCCGCAGCCTGGTCCTGGAGGAGTCGCGGCTGCCCAAGGAGGCCCGCACCGCGCTGGAGTCGATGGAGCAGCGCGGCAATCCCTTCGGAATGCCGGCGGACTCCCGGATGAAGTGGGCGGAGGGCCTGGAGGTGCCGCTGCTCTCCGAGAACCCCCAGGCGGAGTACCTGTACTGGGTCGGCTGCGCCACCGCCTTCGATGAGTCCAACTGGCCCATCGCTCGGGCCACGGTGGCGATCCTCAAGGCAGCCCAGGTGAGCTTCGCCATTCTCGGACAGGAGGAGATCTGCAACGGTGACCCGGCCCGGCGGTTAGGCAACGAGTACCTCTTCCAGACCCAGGCCCAGCAGGTGGTGGAAAAGCTGCAGGCGCGCTCTGTCCGCAAGGTGATCGCCAGCTGCCCCCACTGCTTCAACACCCTGGCCCGGGAGTATCCCGACCTGGGCGGCAGCTATGAGGTGATCCACCACACCCAGCTCTTGGCCCAGCTGCTGGACCAGGGCCGGATCCAGCTCAAAGAGCCTCTGAAGGGCGGCGAACTCACCTACCACGATCCCTGCTACCTAGGGCGCTGGAACGGTGAGTACGACGCCCCTCGGCGGCTGCTCCAGGCGATTCCCGGGGCCCAGCTGGTCGAGATGAAGCGGAGCCGCAACCAGGCCATGTGCTGCGGGGCGGGCGGTGGACGGCTCTTCATGGAAGAGAGCCGGGGACCCCGGATTAACCGGGTCCGGGTCCAGCAGGCGGAGGAGACCGGGGCCGGGACGGCGGCCGTGGCCTGTCCCTTCTGCGCAACCATGTTCACCGAGGGGATCAGCTCCCAGGAGACCGCCATGGAGAGTCACGACATCGCCGTGCTGGTCGCCGAGTCCATGGGGTTGGAGTACCTGCCCCCCGCGAAGTGACCCGACGCCCGCCCCCGAAGTGGGGTTGCCGGTGCCAGCACGTCATAATCGGCAGGTGGCGGCGGATTCAGGCCCGGCCGCGATCGACCACGTCGGCCTCGCCGTCGCTGATCTCGAGGCTGCGGTCGCCTTCTATCAGCGGCTCCTGGGAGTCCCCCCGAGCCACCGCGAGGAGGTGGCTCAGGACGGGGTTGCAACCGTCTTCTTCGACCTCGGTCCGTCCAGCCTGGAGCTCCTGGGGAGCACGCGCCAAGACTCCTCGGTGGCTCGCTTCCTGGAGCGGCGCGGCCCGGGCCTGCACCACCTCGCCTACCTGGTCTCGGACATCGAGTCCGAGCTGGCCAATTGGCAGTCCTGGGGCGCCGAGCTGATTGACCAGCATGGTCGCCCGGGTGCCCGGGGCCGGCTGGTGGCTTTCATTCATCCCAAGTCGGCAGGCGGGGTGCTGACCGAGCTCTGCCAGCTGCGGGACGGCCCAGCTTGACCCCGGAGTCGCCGCTTCCGCGGCCCGACGAGACCGAATCGCAGCTGCCACTGGAGCCCTGGTACGGGATCGGCGCGCCGGAGCCTTCACCCCCCGGAGAACCTCCTTACACCAGGGGACTGCGACCGGACGGCTACCGCAAGCGGCTCTGGACGATGCGCCAGTACGCGGGCTTTGGCTCCGCGGCCTCCACCAACCAGCGTTTCCACTACCTCCTGGCCCGCGGCCAGACCGGCCTCTCGGTGGCCTTCGACCTGCCCACCCAGATGGGCTACGACTCGGACGCCCCCGAGGCGGCGGGGGAGGTGGGGAAGGTGGGCGTGGCGATCGACACCCTGGAGGACATGAAGGTGCTCTGCCAGGGACTGCCGCTGGACCGGGTCACCACCTCGATGACCATCAACGCCCCAGCCAGCCTCCTGCTCCTGATGTATCAGCTGGCGGCCGAGTCGGCCGGCATCGCCCCAGAGCTCCTGGGTGGCACGATTCAGAACGACATCCTGAAGGAGTACGTGGCCCGGGGGACCTACATTTTCCCGCCCCGCCCGAGCATGCGGCTGGTCACCGACACCCTGACCTACTGCCACCAGCACCTTCCCCGCTGGCACCCGATCTCGATCTCCGGCTACCACATGCGGGAGGCTGGTGCCACCGCCCCCCAGGAGCTGGCCTTCGCCCTCAGCGACGGCATCGCCTACGTCGAGGCGGCGCTCAGCGCCGGCCTGGAGCTGGAGGAGTTCGCGCCCCAGCTCAGCTTCTTCTTCAACGTGGGCAACGACTTCTTCGAGGAGGTGGCCAAGTTCCGGGCAGCCAGGGCGCTCTGGTCCGGGATCATGCGGGACCGCTTCCGGGCTAAGGGTGAGCGCAGCTTGCAGCTGCGCTTCCACGCCCAGACCGGTGGGGCCACCCTGACCGCCCAGCAGCCGCTCAACAACGTGGTGCGGGTCTCGCTCCAGGCCCTGGCGGCGGTGTTGGGCGGAGCCCAGTCGCTGCACACCAACTCCTTCGACGAGGCGCTGGCACTCCCCTCGGAGCAGGCGGCCAGCCTGGCCCTGCGCACCCAGCAGCTACTGGCCTTTGAGTCAGGGGTCGCCCGGGTGGCCGATCCGCTGGGGGGCTCTCACTTCCTGGAGAGGCTCACCGAGCAGCTGGTCGAGGCGGCGACCGAGCTGATCCAGGAGGTGGATCGCCGAGGGGGCGCGGTGGCCGCGATCGAGCAGGGGTTCTACCAGGATCAGATCCAGGACTCCGCCTACCGCCACCAGCAGCTGGTCGAGAGCGGCGAGCGGGTGATCGTCGGGGTCAATCGCTTCCAGGACGAGTTGCCGCTCGAGATTCCCATCCTCAAGGTCGACCCCGAACTGGAGCGCGGCCAGCGGGAGCGGCTGGCCCGCCACCGTCAGCAGCGCGACACAGCTGCCACCGAGCTAGCTCTGGGGCAGGTCGAGGAGGCCGCAGCGGGAACTACCAATCTCCTTCCAGTGATGCGCGACGCGCTAGTGACTGGGGCGACCCTGGGCGAGGTCTGTAACCGGCTGCGCCTGGTGTTTGGGACCTTCCAGCCGCGCTCCGCTGGCTGACGCGGGACTCGAACCTGGGATCAGCTTCTCGGCCGGCTCCGCGGCCGCACCCGAAGCGAAGTCCCGAGCACGCTGGGGTAGGCCACGTCGTGGTAGAGCTTGGCGGTCACCGGCCGCAGCCCCAGGGGCGCCCTAACGAAGAGCCAGGCCGTGGCCAGCGCGCCCAGCGGCGGCCCGACGAAGTAGATCCAGAGCGACGAGAAGTCGGCGGAGATCACAGCCGGCGCCAGGCTGCGAGCCGGATTCATGCTGCAGTCGGTGTAGGGGGCACCCCGCCAGACCAGCAGCGCGATCACGAACCAGAGTGCCAGCGGGGTCCAGCGGGCGGTTTTGGCCGATGAGGTGAAGGCGAAGATGGCCAGGATCAGTACGCCTGTCATCAGGGCCTCGATTCCCACCGCTGCCAAGGGGCTAACCCCCGGATGGGGGCTGGTCCGCCCGTCCTGCAAGGAGGCCGCCACATGGCCCCAGGCCAATCTCAGGACCGAGACTCCCAGCAGGGCTCCCAGGAACTGGGATCCGAAATAGCCGAGCAGATCGGAGCGGGAGACGTGTCCGCTCGTCCAGAAGGCCAGGGTCACGGCCGGGTTCAGGTGAGCGCCACTGAGTCGGCCCAACGGGGAGATCGCCACCAGGCTGCCGGTCCCGGCGAAGAGCAGCCCCGTGACCAGCAGCCGGAGCGAGCTGGAGGGGATCAGGTGGAGCATCGGGGAGCTCGTTCCGAAGTCCAGGCAGACGGCGCTCAGCCCGCCCAACACCAGGATGCCGGTCCCCAGCCCCTCGGCCACCCACTCGGACCAGTGCCACCCGTTGCGGGGCGGGTGGCCCAGGGAGGGCGGCGTCACCTGCCCCCCGCGACCGATCGGGCTGATGGTCGTCACTGGCCCTGGATCTCGGAGAAGGGAGCGGCTGAGGACTTCAGCACCCCGGACAGATAGACGAAGATGATCAGGTGTCCAAGCCCAAGCCGCGACCGGCGGGTGGGGGCGCGGAGAGCCACACGGCGCGGCCGGCGGGTACTCCCAGCGCTAATGAGCGGCTGGTAAACCAGCTCCGCAAGCGTCGTCACGACGCGGTCCATCGGGGTGGGGAGCCAGAGAGAGTCCAGCGCAGCAAAGGCAAGCTGACAGCCCGGGAGCGCATCCGGCGCCTGGTCGATAAGGGCAGCTTCGTAGAGTTGGACGCCTTCGTTACCCATCGCTCGACCCAATTTGACATGGCGGAGCGCCGCGCCATGGGCGATGGAGTCGTCACCGGTTACGGCCTGGTTGGAGGTCGACAGGTCTTCATCTTCTCCCACGACGCCTCTTTCATGGGGGGATCCTTGGGCGAGGCCTTTGCCGAGAAGGTGTGCAAAGTGATGGAGCTGGCGGAGCGCACCGGGACGCCGATGATCGGTATCAACGACAGTGCCGGCGCGCGCATCCAAGAGGGAGTGGTTTCGCTAGCCGGGTACGCGGACATCTTCTACCGCAATGTTCGTGCCAGTGGCGTGGTTCCGCAGCTCTCGGTCATCGCCGGTCCCTGCACGGGTGGCGCTGTCTACTCTCCGGCCATCACCGACTTCACCTTCATGGTGCGCAAGGTCGGCTACATGTTCATCACCGGACCGGAGGTCGTGCGCGTCACCACCGGAGAGGAGGTCGACCAGGAGCAGCTGGGCGGGGCGGACATGCACTCTCAGCGCAGCGGCGTCGCGCATTTCGAGGCGGCGACGGAGGATGAGGCCTTTTCGCAGGTGCGTGAATTGCTAGCGTTTCTGCCGCAGAACAGCTGGGGAGCACCGCCCGTGGTCGAGACCGCAGATCCGATTGACCGGGCCGACACCGAACTGCAGGAAATCATCCCTGAGAGTCAGAGCATCCCCTACGACATGCGCGAGGTGATCCAGCGCGTATTCGATGACGGGAACTTCCTCGAGGTTCAGTCTCTGTTCGCCCCCAACCTGGTGATCGGTTTCGCTCGCCTAGATGGCGAGAGCGTCGGCGTGGTGGCGAACCAGCCGCGTCACCTGGCCGGCGCCCTCGATATCAACGCATCGGTGAAAGGTGCACGATTCGTGCGGTTTTGTGACGCCTTCAACATCCCACTGGCCACTTTCGTCGATGTACCCGGATTCCTTCCGGGCACCGAGCAAGAGTACGGCGGCATCATTCGCCATGGCGCCAAGCTGCTCTACGCGTTCGCCGAAGCCACGGTTCCCAAGGTCACCGTGATCACCCGCAAGGCGTACGGCGGCGCCTACGACGTGATGTGCAGCAAGCACATCGGTGCCGACTACAACGTGGCCTGGCCGTCTGCCGTGATTGCGGTAATGGGCGCCGAGGGCGCGGTCCAGTTTCTGGGCCGGCAACGCGCCGGCCAGGCCGCGGTCGACAAAGTGGCGCTGATCGCCGAATACCGTGAGCAATTCGCCAATCCTTATCAGGCCGCGGAGAGAGGCTACATCGACGACGTCATCGAGCCCCGGCACACTCGCCCCGCGCTGATCTCGGCTTTGCGGATGGCGAGGAGCAAGCAGGTGGCGGCGCCCCGGCGTCGCCACGGCAACATCCCACTCTGAGCGGGTGTAACGGGTCTCCGGGGATCCGAACGGGAGGTCGGCCCCCGGGGTGCCTGGCACGATCGAGCCCGAAGTTGACGTCGGCGCGCGAAGATCGACGCATGTGGGCTAGTGGCGATTTGATGGGACGGTTGATGGATGGGCGCGATCTGACGCGACGTCAGGCACCCATCAAGGCCGATTCCGCAATTGGTCCATCTCGTTGATCTCCGGCGCCTGTGCCGACGAGATGAGCTTGGATGGTGGAGCTGGTAGCGGCGACGCTCCTCCGGAATCTTATCGAAGGCGCCGACTAGTGCTATCATAGTAGATAGCATGATAGATGCAAGTTCTCACCTACGACTGATGCGAACCCGCGCCGGATTTTCACAGCGCGAACTGGCACGGCGGGCTGGGACCTCGTCCGCCACCTTGAGTCGCTACGAATCGGGGGCCCTGGTTCCCAATCTGGCCACTCTCAACCGACTGGCGGCGGCCTGCCTTCCGAAGCATCGTCGGTGGCCATCCTTGACCGCTCTGGCGCCGGCAGTGGCCAGGACCAGAGCAGCGCAGGGAAGCACGGCCGCCTGGCGTCTGGTTGGCGAGGTTCTCGACGACGAAGCTCGGGGTAGCACCGCAGACACGAAGTTGGTGATCGCCGACCCACCGGCGTACACAGGCGATAGCGGGGCAGACGCCTTGGTGGCGGGACTGGCGGAATACCTGAGTCTGCGCCGAGGTATTCCGGCTCCTGGGTGGACCAAGGATCCCGACAGAGTTTCGCGGCCTTGGTGGTTCGTAGCGGATGCCCCGGCATGGATTCCGACGAGTCTGCGGGAAAGCCCTCGGTCCTTTGCAACCAGAGGTGTCTTTGTCACGGCGGCGGGGCTGGAGCGGCGATGACGGTACGTGGCAGTGACTTTCTAACCCGCGACGACTTCATCGTAGCGCTGACCAAACTTGGGGCCAGATTGGAGGCAAGGGGAATCGTCGGAGACGTCTACCTGGTCGGAGGAGCGGCGATGGTTCTGGCCTACCAGTTCAGAGAGCTGACTCGCGACATTGACGCCGTCTTCGTGCCCAGCGCAGAGATCTACCAGGCCGCCAGAGAAGTACAAGACGAGCTCGATTTGCCCGATGGCTGGCTCAACGATGCAGCCAAAGGGTATGTGCCCGGAGACGATCACAATGCCGTCCCGGTCATGACGGTTCCGGGACTCAGTGTCACCGCTGCGTCCCCTGAATTCATGTTGGGGATGAAGCTGCTGGCGGCACGCCCTGACCAGGATCGCGACGACATCGCCTATTTGGCGAAGCTTCTGAACCTGGGGACGAGCGACCAGGTTCTCCAAGTTGTAGAGCGGCTGTATCCGCCAGACCTGCTTACGCCGCGCACCAAATTCCTTGTCCAGGAGATGTTTCCCCAGAGCCTAGACGTACCCGTGAACGGGGAAGCCCCGGCTGATCCGGCAGGGAGGAGGCCTCCGCAGAATGACGACCTCGGCGTCACCTGAGGCTGAGCGAGTTAGTCGCCGTGACAGCAATGCCGAGAGATTGGCGCGCAGCGACGGTTCCGCGGCGGGTAGACGCCGTTTCTCCGTTGCTTCGCGTCTGACCCGCTGTGCCAACTCTCGGGTGTGTCAGGTCAAACTCGCTAATCCCTCGAGTGCCACCACGGGCAAGTTGGCGGTGCACGAGTCAACGCGGTCGGGATGACTCCAATCCTGGTCACACGACCGGTCCTCGGCCGAAGGCAATCAGCTCATCGGATTTCAGTTCCCGGCCGACCGGACTCCGCAGATGGGCTGTGGTGGCAGGCAGAGCGCTGTGGCTGGACACCTAGACTGAGGGCGACGAAGCGGTGGCCGGAGCGACCGGCCCAAGGGAGGTGCCAGTGAAGCTACTGGAGCATCAGGCCAAGGAGCGCTTGCGTAGCGTGGGGATCGAGTGCCCCATGGGTCTGGTCGCTCACTCCCCCCAGGAGGCGGAGAAGGCCGCCCGGGAGCTGGGTCCAGTGGTGATCAAGGCCCAGGTGCCGATCGGGGGGAGGGGCAAGGCCGGCGGGGTCAAGCTGGCCAAGACTCCGGCCGAGGCCCACGAGGCGGCCGTAGCGATCCTGGGAATGGAGATCCATGGCTACAGCGTCCCCTCGGTCCTTTGCGAGGAGGCTCTCCAGATCGCCAAGGAGATCTACCTGGGGGTGACCGTGGACCGGGACCGTCGCTCCATGGTGGTGATCCTCTCCTTCGCCGGGGGGATGGAGATCGAAGAGGTGGCCGAGCACTCCCCGGAGAAGATCGCCAAGCTCTGGCCCGACCCGTTCACTGGGCCACAGCCCTTCGAGATCCGCGAGCTGACCCTGCGGGCGCTGGAGGCGGTCGGTGGGGACGAGAGCTTGCCCAAGGGGCGCTACCTGGCCGAGTTGGTGCCGGTGGTCCAGCGGCTCTTTCAGCTGTCGCAGCAGCTTGATGCCAGCCTCTGCGAAATCAACCCCTTGGTGGTCACCGAGTCAGGGCAGGTGATCGCCGGCGACGCCAAGATTGAGATCGACCAGAACGCTGAGTTCCGCCACCACGACCTGGTACGGGAGCTGGGCCCTGACGCCTCGGCGGCCACCAGCGGCGACGACCCCCTCGAGGTCGAGGCCCGGCGCCGCGGGCTCACCTACGTCCACCTGGGCGGGAGCGTAGGGATCATCGGGAACGGCGCGGGTTTGGTCATGAACACCCTGGACCTGGTCAAGCAGCACGGCGGCTCGGCGGCCAACTTCCTGGACATCGGCGGCGGGGCCAAGGCGGAGGTGGTCAAGCAGGCGCTGGAGATGCTGCTGCTGGACCCCGCGGTCAAGGGGGTCTTCGTCAACATCTTTGGGGGGATCACCCGAGGCGACGAGGTGGCCCGGGGCCTGATCGACGCCCGCGACGAATTGGCCATGAAGCTGCCCTTGGTGGTCCGGATGACCGGCACCAGAGAGGAGGAGGGGCGCCAGCTGTTGGAGGAAGCCGGGATCACCCCAGCGGTCTCGGCCCCGGAAGCCGCCCGCAAGATCGTGGAGCTCATCGGCGCTCCGACGGCCAGCTGACTTGAGCATCCTCCTCAACCGCGACTCAAAGGTCCTGGTTCAGGGGATGACTGGAAGCGAGGGCTCATTCCACACCCAGCAGATGCGTGACTTCGGCACCCGGGTGGTGGCCGGGGTCTCGCCCGGGAAGGGTGGCAGCCGGCACCTGGGGCTGCCCGTCTTCGACACTGTCGCCGAGGCGGTCGACGCCACCGGAGCCGACACGTCGGGGGTGTTCGTGCCCCCGGCCTTCGCCGCCGACGCGATCATGGAGGCGTCCGCCGCCGGAGTCCCACTGGTGGTCTGCATCACCGAGCTGATCCCGGTGAACGACATGGTGCGGGCCCGGGCCTTCATCGATCGACGGGGTACCAGATTGATCGGCCCGAACTGCCCCGGCCTGATGTCCCCCGGGGAGCGAGCCAAGGTGGGCATCATCCCCAACCACATCGCCAGCCCTGGACGGGTCGGGGTGGTATCCCGATCCGGGACCCTTACCTACGAGATCATCCAGGCGCTGGCCCGGGAGGGTTACGGGCAATCGACCTCGGTGGGGATCGGCGGAGATCCGGTCTTGGGGCTCAGCTTCACTGACGTGGTCCAGCTCTTCGCCGAGGATCCAGACACCGACATGGTGGTGCTGGCCGGGGAGATCGGGGGCTCGGACGAAGAGCGGGCAGCCGAGCTGATCAGCCTCGGCTACCCCAAGCCGGTGGTCGGCTTCATCAGTGGCCGCAGTGCCCCGCCTGGCAAGCGGATGGGCCACGCCGGGGCGATCATCAGCGGCACCACCGGAAGCCCCGCCTCCAAGGTGGCTGCGCTCCAAAATGCGGGAATCGAGGTTGCCGACACCATCGAGCAGATCGTCGAGCTGGTCCGGGACCGGCTGGGCGCCGCGGTGAGCTCCTAGTCTCCGATGGGGCTGAGCTTCGAGCTGAGTCCCGAGCAGGCGGCCATTCGTGACACCTGTCGCGAGTTCGCCAGCCAGGTGGTCGCTCCCCAGGCCGCGGAGTGGGACCGACGCGAGGAGTTCCCCTACCCGCTGGTCTCCCAGATGGCGGAGCTGGGGCTCTTCGGGCTGCCCTTTCCTGAATCGGTCGGCGGCGCCGGCGTCGACTTCATCAGCTACCTGCTGGCCCTAGAGGAGATAGCCCGAGCGGACGCGGCGCTGGCGATAACCCTTGAGGCGGCGGTCTCCCTGGGGATCTCTCCGATCTTCCAGTTCGGGACTCTAGAGCAGAAGGAGCGGTACCTCCCCGAACTCTGTGCCGGGCGCCAGCTCTGGGCCTTCGGACTGACCGAGCCCGAGGCTGGTTCAGATGCTGGCGGGACCAAGACCAGGGCGCGCCACGAGGGAGCGGAGTGGGTGATCAACGGCTCGAAATGCTTCATCACCAACTCGGGGACCGAGATCAGCGCTGGGGTTACCATCACCGCGATCACTGCCGAGGAGGGCGGCCACAAGCGGATCAGCGCCCTGCTGGTAGAGCGGGGCGCTGACGGGTACCGGACGGCTGCCCCCTACCGCAAGCTCGGCTGGCACGCCAGCGACACCAGGGAGCTGACCTTCGCCGACTGCCGAGTACCCGAGGCCAACCTGCTCGGTCGGGAGGGGGGTGGCCTGGGGCAGTTCTTCACAGCGCTGGAGGCTGGCCGGGTGGCGATCGCGGCTTTGGCGGTGGGGCTGGCCCAGGCCTGCCTCGATGCCTCGCTCAGCTTCGCCCAGCAGCGACGCCAGTTCGGGCGGCCGATCAGCCACTTCCAGGCGACCCAGTTCAAGCTGGCCGACATGGCCACCCAGATCGAGTTGAGCCGGCTGATGGTCTGGCGGGCGGGATCGCTGATCGATCAGGGTTTGCCCGCTGGCAAGTTCGCCGCCATGGCCAAGCTCCATGCCTCCGAAACGGCGACCTGGTGCGCCAACCAGGCGGTCCAAATCCACGGCGGGGCGGGTTTCATGGAGGACCTGCCGGTGGCCCGCTACTACCGGGACGTCAAGATCAACGAGATTGGGGAGGGGACCTCGGAGGTGCAGCGGCTGATGATCGCCTCCCACCTCTTGGGGCTCGGCGGATCGGTCTCGAAGCTGCTGGACCAAGACCGCAGCTGACCGGACTGGAGACGGTCGCGGCTCGGTATACGATGGGTTGGTGAGTGATCGCGACCCGATGATCGTGGCGGTGGCTCGCACGCCCTTTGGCAAGCTCGGGGGAGCGTTGAGCTCAGTGCCGGCGGTCGACCTGGGCGCCCACGCCATCCGGGTCGCCCTGGAGCGTGCCGGGGTGGCTCCAGGTGAAGTGGACCAGTGCATCATGGGCACCGTGATCACCGCTGGCCAGGGCCAGATCCCGGCCCGGCAGGCGGCCCTCAAGGCGGGAATCCCCTCCGGAGTTTCCTCACTGACCGTGAACAAGGTCTGCGCCTCTTCCCTGAAGGCAGTCAACCTGGCCGGGCTCCTGATCAAGGCTGGCGAGGCGGAGGTGGTTGTCGCCGGCGGGATGGAGTCGATGTCCCAGGCGCCTATGCTCCTGCCCGGGGTGCGGCGGGGGCTGCCGATGGGGCACATGACCATCTACGACTCCATGCTTTGGGACGGCCTCACCTGTCCGATCGACGATGTGCCGATGGGCGACCACGGGACTGAGGTGGCTGCCGAATTGGGAGTCAGCCGCGAGGAGCAGGACCGCTACGCCCTGCTCTCCCAGCAGCGCTACGAGTCGGCCCGGGCCAAAGGCCTGATTGCCGAGGAGCTGGCGCCGATCGAGATCGCCGCCAAGTCCGGCCCGGTTCGGGTGGAGCGAGACGAGCAGCCCCGGCCCGACACCACCATCGAGAAACTCACCAGCCTGCGGCCCGTCTTCGGCGGTCCCGAGGGCAGCGTCACCGCCGGCAACGCCCCCGGGATCAATGACGGCGCGTCGGCGATCGTGATCATGAGCCGGGGGCGGGCCAAGGCGCTCGGGGTGGAGCCTCTGGCGCAGTGGCTCGGCTACGGGGAGTCGGCGGCGGACCATCCCTACCTAGCCACCGTGCCGGCGACCGCTCTCGCCCAGGCCCTGGCCAAGACCGGAGGCGGGTTGGGCGCTCCCGACCTCAAGGTGGTCGAGATCAACGAGGCCTTCGCCTCGGTGGTGATCACCAGCTCCAGGATGCTGGAGCTGGACTTGGACCAGGTGAACCCCAATGGCGGCGCCATCGCCGTCGGCCATCCGGTCGGCGCCTCCGGAGCCCGGATCCTGGCCAGCTGCGTGCTGGAGCTGCGGCGCCGGGGCGGCGGTCCAGGTGCGGCGACCATCTGCTCCGGCACCGCCCAGGGGGAGGCCACCCTGGTCGAGGTGGCCTGAACCTGAGAAGGGCTCCCTGGCCGCGCCTACAATCAACCGGGCCGGGTCCTTGTGGCTTCGGCCCCACGCGGAGGATGGTCCGATGGCAACCGAAGTAAGAGACGCCGTAACAGCCATCCAGGCGTCGGTGCGCGAGCTTGCCCGGGTCAAGATCGCCCCGCGAGCAGCCGAGATCGATCGCACCGCCGAGTTCCCCTGGGACGTGGTCGAGATGTTCCGCCAACAAGATGTCTTCGCCATCGCCTTTGCCCCCGAGTACGGGGGGCTTTCCGGATCCGCCCTGACCCTGGCGATGGCGGTGGAGGAGATCGCCAAGGTCTGCGCAACCTCGGCCCTGCTGCTCGCGGTCCAGGGCTTGGGCGGGTATCCCATTCTTCTGGGTGGCAGTGAGGAGCAGAAGCGCAAGTTCTTGCCCGAGCTGGCCAGTGGTCGCCAGCTGGCCGCCTACGCCCTCAGCGAGCCTGACGCCGGCAGCGACCCGGCCTCGATGAGCACCATCGCCCGGCGGGAAGGTGACGAGTACGTCCTGGACGGGGTCAAGACCTGGATCACCAACGGCAGCGTCGCCGGGCTGATCGTGGTCTTCGCGGTCACCGAACAGGGCCAGGGAACCAGGGGCATATCTGCCTTCCTGGTCGACGGCGACAGCCAGGGCCTGCAGCGCAATCCGATCCATGGCAAGTTGGGGATCCGAGGTAGCGACACCGCCGAGCTGGTCTTCACCGGCTGCCGGGTGCCGGCCGGCCGTCGGATTGGGGCCGAGGGGGACGGCTTCAAGATCGCGATGGGGGTCCTTGACCGATCTCGGCCGCAGATCGCCGCCCAGGCGCTGGGGATCGGGGCGGGCGCCCTGGATCAGGCCGTCGAGTACGCCCAGCAGCGACGCCAGTTCGGCCGGCCGATCGCCGAGTTCCAGGGCATCCAGTTCATGCTCGCGGACATGGCCACCCAGATGGAGGCGGCCCGCTGCCTGACCCACGAGGCCTGCCGGGCCGTCGATGCCCGCGACCCGCAGATGACCCGACTGGCGGCCATGGCCAAGCTGGCCGCCTCCGATGGTGCCATGAGGGTCACTACCGACGCGGTCCAGGTGCTGGGCGGCTATGGTTATATCAACGAGTTCCCGGTGGAGCGGATGATGCGCGACGCCAAGATCACCCAGATCTACGAGGGAACCAACCAGATCCAGCGGCTGGTGATCGCCAAGCGGCTGATGGCCTGACCCGCTGGTTCGTAATCGGTTGCATCACGCGAGGATGCATTCTGCTATGATGTAGTGGGCCACGTATTTGGGAGAGTCAGGCCCGCCTCCACTTCGGAGAACTGCATCGTGAAGCAACCTGGTCGCCCGAGCTGGAGAGACCCCGGACTGCTGGTGCTGACCACCCTGGTCGATGGACCGCGCCATGGCTATTCGATCGTTCAGGAGGTGCGCAAGCAGGCCGGAATCAACCTGGGTCCGGGAACCCTCTACGGGGCGCTCTCGCGGCTGGAGGCCTACGGCTTGGTGGCGGGGATGCCGGCCGAGGGGCGGCGTCGCCCCTACCGGCTCACCGACAAGGGGCGGCAGACCCTGGAGGCTCAGCTGGACGCCATGGCTCGATTTCTGAGGATCAACGGGCACCTGGAGGAGCGAGGCCTCTTTCATCCGGTGCCCGGCGGTGCCGGAGGATCGTGAGCTCTACCCTGGGTCGTCGTCACCGGTTGCTTCTGTGGCTCTACCCGCCCAGCTTCCGGGAGCGCTACGGGTCTGAGCTTGCGGCCCTGGTGGAGGACACCTTGCCGGCCCCGCGAATGACTCTTGATCTGGCCCTCGGTGCCGTTAGAGCCTGGAGCGGTCCGAGATTTAGGGGCCGCCCGGACCAGCGGCAGAAGGCTCGGCTGCGGCCACCATCCTGACGGTCTTCTGGGCGTGGTCGGTGGCGGGGCTGGCCCGGCTCTCCTTCAACAGGCCGATGGACGTCCTCATCAACGAACTCGAGGACGATCCCACCTGCGACTTCTGAGGCGAGACGCGGGTTAGTGCGGGAACCCGGCTGGATGGTGAGGAACGTCCGCGCCGAATTGTCGTTCACCGCAATCCTGTGTGCCCCTCCGACCGCGGATGCAACCCCCGGCCCTCGTCACTGACCTACCCTTCCGTCGATGCACTCGCGCAACAGGTCGGCGTGCCCGCAGTGACGGGCATACTCCTCGATCCGGTGCACCATCAACTCCCTAACTGCGATCCCGTCCTTTCTCAGGCGCTCGCTCAGATCCGGGTGCTCGGCCAGCGCGGCGTCGGTCGCCGCCTGCTCGCCCGCCAGAGCGGAGTAGGCAGCGTCAACCTCTGCCTGCTCGGCGAAGGCTCCCTCGAAGTCCACGTTACCCTCTCCGTACAGCTTCGGCAGCGGATCACCGTCACTGATCCAGTTGCGCCAGTCCCGTTCCACCTCGACGAGGTGCCGAAGCAGGCCAAGCAGAGACATCGTCGACGGCGGAACCGACCGACGGGCCAGTTGCTCCGCATCCAGGCCCTCGCACTTCATCCGCAGGGTCATCCGGTAGTGCGTCAGGTAGTCCTGTAGCGTCGCAAGCTCGCCGTTCGGACTGACTCCTTCGCTGTTGCGGGGATCGTCGTTCGGGTCAGCCCACATGTCGGGGTAGATGGTCGCCTGGCTCCATCGTGCGGGTTGGTCACTCACGCGTTCCATCTTCGTCCGCGAGGGCCCAAGCTCGCTAGCCCAGGACTAGACGCTCACGTATGTCAATGCGACCTACTATCAGCACACCGGAGGTCACTTCTCCACCACGCGGCGAGACGGCATAGCACCGAACCTGCCCCGCCCCTTCTGAAGTCAGTCTGACCGGCGCGCCCCACCTGGCTGACACGAGACGGACCCTTCGCCGTTAGGAGAGGTGGGCCGGGCTTGGAGCCTGGCGCCGGCCTCGGATCGACAGTCGAGGAGGTGCGCGATCGCCAGCAAATGCCCGGTGTGCGGCGAGAAACTCGCCGACGGGGTCCTCTCGCGCGCGAACCAACTCCCGGACGCCACCTGGTTCGCTGAGGTTAGCCGACCAGAGCGTCAGCTGGAGGTCGTCGATCCGGTCGCGGTGGAGCTCCCATCGGACTCGCGGCGAGAGGGGCGGTAGCCACCCAGGCTCCGGTACTGGATCAGTGCGCACCCCGTAACGGTGTCTTCCGAAGAAGCTGATCGGGGAAACAGCTCCGATCGCCCGGTGCCCAGGTTGCGCGGCACCTTCAGGAAACTTGCTGCTCGGCTCAGTGCGCGGCGCTGGTTGCGCACCGACTCGCGGGTGCCAATGGACACTTGATCGCCGAACCGAGATGTCGGGTGCGACTCGGCGAGACGCTCGACGCGGCGCTGGTGCGACCCCAATAGCATCTGGCATGGGTCAAGGAAACATCGATCTTTTTCTGCATATAGAGCGGTCGCAGATGGGCGGAGCGGCGGATGGAGACAGCGTCGTGTGTCTGACCGCAACATCATCTGTGCACGGCTGCGCGTCCAGGCGCCGCGGTGTGCGTCGGGCGGCCGGCGGTGGTGCAGTCCACGGCGTGCCACACCACGGAGACTGCGCGACCGGTTAGGCAGCTAGCTGGTGCATGCTCCCAACCCGTAAGTGTGCGGTGATGAGCGCTGCGCCAACGTATCGAGGCAATGCAACCATGTGGGATTGCTGCCGTTGGTGGGGGCAGCGAGACCTCCGCTGGCGCGGGCCGCTCACCGAGCGCGTCGCTTCGTCGCTGCCAGCGCGGTCGGAGGTCAGCCGGGGGTCGCACTATCTACCATGGCTCGGCGTGGAGATAGACCGGCTGCTGTCGGGCGACACCAGGGCGCTGGCTCAGGCGATCTCGGCGATCGAGACCCGTCAGCCAGGCACCGGGGACCTGATCCAGGAGCTGTCCGCTGGGCGAGCCGCCGGGGAGGAGCCCTCCACCCAAATCATCGGGTTGACCGGGCCACCTGGCAGCGGCAAGAGCACCATCGCCGACGGGCTGACCGCGCTCTGGCGAAGTCAGGAGCGTCGAGTCGCCGTATTAGCTGTCGACCCCAACAGTCCCTTCACCGGTGGCGCGATCCTCGGGGACCGGGTCCGAATGCAGCGCCACGCCCTCGACCGGGGAGTCTTCATTCGGAGCATGGGCGCCCGCGGTCATCTCGGTGGCGTCTCCCTGGCCACCCGAGCGACGGTCCGGCTGCTCAGCGCCCTGGGGTGGGAGATGGTTCTGGTGGAGACGGTGGGGGTGGGCCAGTCGGAGCTGGAGATCTGCGAGATCGCCGACTCGGTGGTGGTGGTCACCACCCCTGCCGCCGGCGACGGGGTCCAGGTGATCAAGGCCGGGATCACCGAGATCGCCGACCTCTTTGTGGTCAACAAGGCGGACCTGGCGGGAGTAGATCGGGTGGTCCGGGAGCTCCGCGATCTGGCCCGGAGACCTCGCGAGGAGGGGGTCTGGCAGGTGCCGGTGGTCCCCACCGTCGCCGCCACTGGCGTCGAGGGCGTGGGCGAGCTGGCCGCGGCGCTGGACCAGCACCGTGCCCACCTGGTCGCCAGTGGGGCGCGGGAGTCTCGGGCGGAACGGCGGCTCCGAGATGAGGTGGTGGAACTGGTAGGTGCCTACGCCGCCGACTTTGCCCGCCACCTCCTCGCTACGGCCTCCCCAGACCTGCTCCCCGGGGAGCTGAGCCTGGCCAATCCGGAGCGGGTGGCCGAGGCGGTCCTCGGACGACTGGCGACCCGGGAGAGCAAGATTGGAGCCGCCGACGGTAGCCCGGCGGTGGACGACCGGAGGAGCGAGTGATGCTGGATCAACAGGCGCCGGCGATGGTGGATGACGAAGTAGCCCTGGAGCGGTGGGCGGAGCGCTACCGCGCTTCCAGCCTCCGGCCGACCCACCCGGGAACCCGACCCATTCCCGAAACCCTGTCGGGCCTCCCAGTTGATCCCCTTTACACCCCCCAGTCGCTGCGGGGTCAGGACTATGCCCGCACCATCGGCTATCCCGGTCAGTTTCCCTACACCCGGGGGGTCTACCCCTCCATGTACCGGGACAAGCTCTTCACCATGCGCCAGTTCGCTGGCTTCGGCAGCGCCGCTGAGACCAACGAGCGGTATCGGTTCCTCTTGGCGGAGGGCCAGACCGGCCTCTCGGTGGCCTTCGATCTGCCCACTTTGATGGGCAGGGACTCCGACGACCCGGAGGGCAAGGGGGAGGTGGGCCGGTGCGGGGTCGCGATCGACTCCCTGGAGGACATGGACCAGCTGATGGCGGGGATCGACCTGGCCCGGGTCACCACCTCGATGACCATCAACTCGCCGGCGGCGGTGATGCTGGCGATGTACGTCGCTGTGGCCGAGGACCGGGGGGTGCCCCTGGCCAAGCTGGGTGGCACTCTCCAGAACGATATCCTGAAGGAGTACATCGCCCAGAAGGAGTACATCTACCCGCCGGCTCCGAGCCTCCGGCTGGTGACCGACGTGATCGCCTTCTGTGCTCGCCACGTCCCCAAGTGGCACCCGGTCTCCATCTCCGGCTACCACATCCGGGAGGCCGGCTCCACCGCTGTGCAGGAGCTGGCCTTCACCCTGGCCGACGGTTTCGCCTACGTGGAGGCAGGGATCCGGGCCGGGCTGGAGGTGGACGAGTTCGCTCCTCAGCTCAGTTTCTTCTTCAACAGCCATGTCGACTTCTTCGAGGAGGTGGCCAAGTACCGGGCCGCTCGCCGGATCTGGGCCAAACGGATGCGGGACAGCTATGGGGCTCGCGACGAACGCTCCTGGCTGCTGCGCTTCCACACCCAGACCGCTGGCTGCTCGCTCACCGCTCAGCAGGTGGAGAACAACGTGGCCCGCACTGCCCTGGAGGCGCTGGCGGCAGTCTTGGGGGGGACCCAGTCGCTACACACCAACGCCATGGACGAGGTTCTGGCCCTGCCCACCGCCAAGGCGGCTCAGATCGCGCTCCGGACCCAGCAGATCATTGCCTTTGAGACTGGGGTTGCCGCCACCATCGATCCTTTGGGCGGATCCTTCTTCGTCGAAGACCTCACCAATCGCATGGAGAGGGAGGCCGAGGCCTACTTCACCGAGATTGACGCCCGGGGAGGGGTGCTAGCCTGCATCGAGTCCGGCTACTTTCAGAGCGAGATCGCGGACGCTGCCTTCCGATATCAGCAGCAGCTAGATCGGGGTGAGCGGATCGTGGTTGGGGTCAACGCCTTCACCTCCGAGGATGACGTGGCCCCACCCCTGCTCCACATCGACCCCAAGGTGGAGACGGAGCAGATCGCCCGGCTGACCAAAGTTCGTCGCGAGCGAGACAGCGAGGCGGTACGCCAGCGGCTGGAGGAGCTCCGGGTCGCGGCCCAGGGCACGGAGAACCTGGTGCCCCGGATCATCGAGGCGGTCAAGGTGCGCTCCACCGAGGGGGAGATCACCTCGACCTTGACTGGCGTCTTCGGCGGCTACCGGGAGCCAGCCGTCTTCTAGAGAGGGTCAGCCCTCACCTGGAGGGTCGCTTCTTTCCCGAGAACCGCTGCAGCCAGGCTTCGGTGTCCCGGCTGGACGGCGCCGGTTTCTCCTCGCCCGGGGTGGTCGGAGCAGCGCCGGGGCTCGGTGTGGTGGCGGCGCGGGGATCGAGCTTTTGCAGCAGCGCCTGCCCGCCGATGGTCGTGCCGCCTTCCCGGCGCACCAGCTAGCGCAGGCCGCGAT
>JBARIA010000050.1:0-1803 GCA_049799515.1 Candidatus Dormiibacterota bacterium
CATGCGCTGTGGCGGCGGACCTTAGGCGAGATCAAAATGCCGAGTGCCGGGGGTGGGAGTCGAACCCACACGTCCGTTGGGACTGCGGTTTTTAAGACCGCTGCGGCTACCATTACGCCACCCCGGCGAGCCCCGTCGCGGGCAGGGTAGCGTACCTCCCGTGGCGCCTACCCCCACGGTCCAACATAGATCCCGGCTGGCCGGCTGGATCGTAGGGGGGGTGGCAACTGCTAAGACGTCGCGGCGCAGCGTCCTATTCCCGGAACTGCTATGTTCCCGCCGTCGATGCAGATCATCCACATCACAGTGCTGGGAGCCCGAACCTATCTCCGCGCCGCAACCGGCCCGGTGGGAGGGTCGACCAATCGGCAAGCGATGCGTCGCGGCGTCGCCGGGACAGCTCGCGGGCCGGTCTTCTCGGTGCGCGAGTTCTGGCTTAAGGACGTCGATACAGGCCAGAAGGTGGAGGCCAAGGCGCTCCCAGCCGATTTCCCGGTGCACAACGGTCAGCAGGCGACCTTGGTCTTCAGGCATTTCGGCAGGAAGAGTGAACGGCTTTTGGCTGTGCGCAACAACTCGAGTGGGGAGTATCTGGTCCTGCCCGCGGCTCGCCCCCTGGCCCTTTCAATCCTGCTGTGGCTGGTCCTTGGCTGGATCGGGTACTGGGTAGGCAACCTCCTGCTTACGTTCGACAAGAAGCCGGGACTGATCGTCACGGTCCTCTTTCTGTGGCTCGTCGGCGGGCTCTGGTACTTCCTCCACGGGCGCGCCTTCCAGATGCGTCTTCGACAGGCCATGGCTGGCGGGCCGGACCAGCTGGCGCTGATGGTGGACCGATAGGGCGACCGGAGGAGGCGGCATCGAGCTGGGCAGGGGTTCCCCCCCAACTCTGAGCCAGGCGGGCTGCCAAGATTGGCGCTGTGGAAGGGGATCAGGTAGCTCAGCGCGGGTCCGAACAGCTTTCTTGGCCGAGGGATTGCCAGCGGTGAATGGGTAATGAGGTCGTGAGTCCAGGGGAGGTTTCCGCATCGTCGCCAGCGGTCGGTGACCGGCGCTACCCGCTGCTGCCATTCGTGGCGGTCTGGCGCCGGACCGAGGTAGTGGTGGCTCTAGCGGTGGTGGTGCTGGCTGTCACCACCGGGGCTAACTACGTTGAGAACCACCGATTCGAATCCGAGCTCGTCGTCCTGGGTGCGATCCTGCTAGGCACCTATCCCCTGCTGCGATTAGGTGCTCGGCGCCACTACGTTGCGGTGGGCACCGACGGGCTCTTCGTGAGCGGACTCCTGCACTCGTCCCTCGTTCCGTTCGGCGCCATCCGCCAGGTTCGGGTACAGCTCGTTCAGATGGTCTTCGAAGTCCCATCGAGGAGGGATCGACTGGACCGTTCACTGCGACCATACCGGCAGAACTGGGCCTGCCTGGCACGGCTGACCTGGGACCCGGCCCAGGTAGGTCAGCTGGGCCGAGTTCTAGGCCGGGGAACCGCAATCGACCAGGACATCATCTTGATCGTGGCCCAGGCCCGCGAGTTGGAGCAGATGTTGCAGGAGCGGCTACGACACCGACCAACCCCCCCTTCGCGCCGACGTTGATCCTCAAGCGATCGAACTGGAGTTGAGATCGACGGCCGAGCTCTCATCCCATCCGCGCCAGGCCCTCTTACTAGCACGGCAGAGGGCTCTGCGGCAGAAGCCATGATCTTCCATCACCCGAACTTCACGGTGGGCAACTCAATCGGTGTATATTCTCGGCGCATCGACTAGCGGTCCCGGCGCTACAGCCGGGCCAGGTGTTCATGGG